>JAJYTL010000289.1 GCA_021793055.1 Pseudomonadota bacterium | reverse complement strand
ATCGTCGTCGCCCATGACCTGTGCCGGCCGGACGCGCAACCGGTCGACGATGGCCGTGACGCCGGATACCGCAGCGCTGCGCTCGAGCGCCAGTTTCTTGGCCGCGACGTCGGCGACCTCGCCCTCTATGGTGAGATCGCCGCCGTGCCAGCTCAGACGCAAGGGGTGATGCGGAAGATCGATGCGGGCTTCGCTCGTCAGCGCTTTCCGTACCGCCGCCAACACCGTCTCGGGTCGAGTCATGGGATGTTCCTCGCCGCTCCGGCGCCGGTCGAACCGCCGGTCGCCGAATTGGCGGAATGTTAGGGCGTGCCGGCAGGCGGACCTTGACGTGGATCAACGACGGGCCGCGCCGGAAAATCGGTGATCGTGCCGGCCATCGTCCCGCCGGTTCTTAGAACTAGTGGAGTAAATTACGCCGCTCGCTGACGGCGGGCCGCCAATTTGGTGCCACATCGCCCGACTGGAATGAAATCCGTTTTACGGTCATAGCTAAGGCAAGGCCGATCGGAGACGACAAAAGCGGAATTGTTGGAGCGCGGGGCGGACGGGGCGGAAATCTATGAACGGTTTATGGCGGCGCTGGCAAAATTTGATTGCCTTTGATCTGGCGGCGGTGGCCCTGGCCGGCGCCGCGCCGTTACAAAACCGCGAAAGGCCGTGGCGCGATGAATTACGACGAACGAGACCGACGGCCGCGCCCGGCACGGACGATTACATTGACCGACGTTGCGCGTGAGGCCGAGGTGAGTGAGAGCACGGCTTCTCGCGTCTTGCGTCGCCATGGCGCCGCGTGTCTTCTGGATACGCAACCGGCTGGAGTTGTTCCGGTAGGTCACGATGGAACAAGAAGTCGGGACGGAAAAACGACGGATTTCGGCGTGGCTCGGCCGGGGCCGCGTCGATTCTGCGGTTCTGATCGCCTTTGCCTTCATCCCGGTTCTCCTGATCATCGGCAGTTTCTTCTCGCGGAATTTTCTTTCGCTCGGGTATCTGTTGCAGCAGCTCCAGATAGCGTCCTACCTCGGTGTCATCGCCGCGGGCGCGATGGTGGTCATTCTGCTTGGGCACATCGACCTCTCGATACCCTGGATCTTGACCGTCGGCGCAATGACGGCGACGACGGTGGCGGCGAACATGCCGTTCGGCAACGCGGCCGCAATCGCCGCCGCGATCCTGATCGGAGCGCTTGTCGGGGTGGTCAACGGGCTTGGCGCGGCCGTGCTGCGCGTACCGTCGATGATATTTACGCTCGGCGTCAATGCCGTCCTGAACGGCTTGGTCGTTCTCTATACCGGTGGCTTTGCGCCGCGTAACGCGGCGACGCCGTTCATGAGTTGGCTCGCCGTCGGCCGCACCGTCCTCGATATTCCGAACGCGGTGTTCGTTTGGGTCGCGATTTCGGTGATGGTCGCCTTCATGCTCCGCCGCACGCCGCTCGGCCGCTATATCTACGCGACGGGAAACAGCGAGGCCAGAGTCTATCTTTCCGGTATCAATACCCGCGCCGTCGTCATCCTGGCCTTCGTCATCAGCGGCATCGGCAATTGCCTCGGCGGCGTGCTTCTCGCGGGATACGCGAGGCAGGCCTATCAATCGATGGGCAACGCGTACCTGCTGCCGGCGATTGCCGCGGTGGTGCTTGGCGGCACCAATGTCCTCGGCGGTCGCGGCAGCTATCTCGGAACGGTGGCGGGGGTGCTGCTGATCACGCTGCTGGGGTCGATGCGCTCGGTGATGCAGATCGGCGAAGCCGGTCACCAGATCGCCTATGGCGCGGCCATCATTCTCATGTTGCTCGCCTACGGCCGGGCGCCGAAGGCGCGCGAGTAGAGGCGTCCGGCGGGGAGGTTGGGCCGATGGGCCGGACCGTCTAGAGGCAAAAGGGGGGAGAACACACGTCATGGCCCAAGAAGAACATCGGCTCACGCTCGGCCATCTGCCCGGCATGCGCTACCCCGGCGCAGAGATCGAAAAGCTCGACAAGCGCTTTCCGATGCAAGGCAACGCGGGAATCGAGCGTATCGCCACCGGTTTCCGCTGGACCGAGGGGCCGGTCTATTTCCGCGATGGCGGTTATCTGCTCTGGAGCGACATCCCGAACAACCGCATCATGCGGTGGCTTGAGGAGGACGGCCACCTTAGCACCTTTCGCGCGCCCTCGAACTATGCGAACGGCAACACGCGCGACCGCGAGGGGCGTCTCGTCACCTGCGAGCACGACACGCGGTGTATCACCCGGACCGAGCTCGACGGCTGCATCACCGTGTTGATGGACAATTACCAGGGCAAGAAGCTGAACGCGCCGAACGATATCGTGGTCGCCTCCGACGGCGCGATCTGGTTCACCGACCCCAGATACGGCATCGATGGCGAGTACGAGGGCCATGCTGCGAAGCGGGAATTGCCGGCCGGCGCCTACCGGCTGGACCCGAAGACGGGGAAGGGCGCGATGGTCGTCGACGATTTCGTGCGGCCCAACGGGCTTGCCTTCTCGCCCGACGAGAAAGTCCTCTCCGTAGTCGATTCAGGGATCACCCACGGTGGCCCGTCGCATATCCGGGTGTTCGAGGTCGCGGGCGGGAAGCTCCGCAAGGGGCGTATCTTCGCCGAGGATTTTGCGCCGAGCTTTACCGATGGCTTGCGCGTCGACATGCGCGGCAATATCTGGTGCAGCATGGGCTGGGCCGATCCCGCCGAAGATGGCGTGCGCTGCTATGCGCCCGATGGCGATCTGATCGGCAAGGTGCACCTGCCGGAAGTTTGCGCCAACGTCTGTTTCGGCGGCAAGAAGCGCAACCGGCTGTTCATGGCGGCGAGCACGTCGATCTATGCGCTCTACGTCGACGTCCAGGGCGCGCAAATACTCTAGGCGATAGACCGGGCGTTCCCGTTATATGCGTCGGGCAGGGTTAGGCCTGTCACGGTAAAAGGTTCACCACTCACCAAGCCGCATCGAGAATGGCGACCACGTCTTCCGGCCCTTCGATTTTGCGCGGGTTGGTCGGCGTCCAGCGATCGTGCATGGCGTGCTCGGCGATGGTTTGAAGCTGCTCGCGTCGAACGCCGACCTCGCGGAGCGTCTGCGGCAGCCCGAGATCGGCGATCAGCGCGGTAATCACGTCGGCGGCCTCGCGGCCCGGCGCGCCGAGGGCCTCGCTCACCATCTTCTGGCGTTCGGCGGTCACGCCCTTGTTCCACCGCAACACATGCGCAAGCATGACGCAGGAGGTGAAGCCGTGCGGCACGCCGGCGGTGCCGCCCAGAACATGCCCGATGGCATGGCTCGCGCCTTTTTCGACGCCGCCTTGCGTGCCGGTGAGTGAGAGCCAGACCCCGATCATGCTTTGCAGCCGGGCGTCGAGATCGGCGGGCGCCGCCTTGGTCCGCCGCAGGCTCGGCCCGAGAAGCCGCAGCGCGTGGAGGGACGCGGCGTCGGCAAAGGGTTGGCTGTTGATGGAACAGAGGTCTTCCACCGCGTGGTCGACGGCCCTGATCCCGGTCGAGAGCCAGAGCGCCGCCGGGGTATGGACGGTGAGCCGAGGATCGAGGATCACCGTGCGCGGCGCCATGTCGGGATGCGCGTAGAGTTCCTTCATGTTGCGCGCGGTATCGGTGACGCCGGAGAAGGCCGTGAACTCAGCGCCGGAAAGGGTCGTCGGGATGGCGATGACGCGAATGCCCAAGGGGTCGTTCGCGATGCCGGCGTGGTCTTTGGTGCGCAGGGCGTCGAAACCGGGGGCGGCAAAGACACCGCCCGCCAGGCACAATTGCGCGACCTTGGCCGCATCGACCACCGATCCGCCGCCGATTGCCAGCAGCAGATCGGCCGAGGCGTCGCGCGCCGCGGCGGCGGCGCGGGCGACGTCGTCCCGGGGCGAATGGGCGCCGATGCCTTGCGCGATGCCGACGAAGCGATCGCCAAGCGTCTCCCGCAACGCCGCATCGAGCGGCATCGCTTGCCGCAGCGAGCCGCTGACCACGGCGAACACCCGACGGGCGCCAATCCGCGCGACGTCTTGCTTGAGCGCCTGCTGCCAGGGTGTGCCGAAGACGATGCCGTCGATGCGGGGGTAGTGGTAGGAGCCGGTGATCATCGCGCCATTCCGTCGCTTGGTTGCGAGGTCTTGCCCGGATGCCGAACCCGCCGATGCGTCATTCGAAGCCGTGCCGCTTGGCCCGGCGCGCTTCTTCGCGCGCCGCGTCGAGCGCCGGTCGCCGGTCTCTGATCTCGATCATGCGTCGATCCCCCCAGCGATAGATAGCGATAGATATTGTGCCGGCAAGCGGGAGGACGCAACGGTATCCGTGGAATCCGGTCCGCCGAAGACGCTTGGCGCGGCCGGCCGCCATTCCCAGAGCGGTGCGTGTTTGCTACGTAATATCCAATGAGTCTCGCGGGGGGGCGATGGAGATTGGCTTCAAAGGCAAGACGGCGCCTCTTGTCGGCGGC
>JAJYTL010000288.1:1966-4453 GCA_021793055.1 Pseudomonadota bacterium | reverse complement strand
CGGACGCCGATCTCGAGGACTTCATCCGCGAATTCGCCGAGACCGAATATCACCCGGTCGGCACCTGCAAGATGGGCAGCGACGACCGGGCGGTGGTCGACCACGAATTGAAGGTGCGCGGCCTCGACGGACTCCGGGTGGTCGACGCCTCGATCATGCCGACGCTGACCAGCGGCAATACCAACGCGCCGACGATCATGATCGCGGAAAAGGCCGCCGACATGATCCTCGCGGCGTGACGCAACGCCGCTTCCGGCGCGGCGTCGACACCCACTCCGAGTTTGATTATCCTGAACTGTAACGAATAAGGGGAGGGAACCATGTCGTCAGAGGCTTTCATTGAGGCGCGCGACCTTCTGCTCCGCCATCGCCGCGACTACGCGCAAGCGGTTGCGGCCTTTCGCTGGCCGGTTCTCGATCGCTTCAACTGGGCGCTGGACTATTTCGATCCCATGGCCGCCGGCAACGGCCAGCCGGCGCTGTGGATCGTCGGCGAGGACGGACGCGAGACCAAGCTCAGCTTCGCCGATCTCTCGGCACGCTCGAACCAGGTCGCCAATTTCCTCCGCGGCCTCGGCGTCAAGCGCGGCGACCGCATTCTGCTCATGCTCGGCAACGTGGTGCCGCTCTGGGAAACCATGCTGGCGGCGATGAAGCTCGGCGCCGTGATCATCCCGGCGACCACCCTTCTCGCCCGCGCCGACCTCGACGACCGCTTCACCCGCGGCCGCATGCGCCACGTCGTCGCCGGGCAGAGCAGCGTCGCGAACTTCGAGGGCCTGAGCGGCGATTTCACCCGCATCGTGGTCGGCGGCGACGCGCCCGGCTGGCGGCACTACGAGGATGCCTACGCGGCGCCCGCCGCATTCGCGCCGGAGGGCGAGACCCGGGCCAGCGATCCGCTGCTGCTCTATTTCACCTCCGGCACCACGGCGCAGCCGAAGCTGGTGCTGCACAGCCACCAGAGCTACCCGGTCGGGCATCTCTCGACCATGTACTGGCTCGGGTTGGAGCCCGGCGACGTGCATCTCAACATCTCCTCGCCGGGCTGGGCCAAGCATGCGTGGAGTTGCTTCTTCGCGCCGTGGAATGCCGCGGCCACGGTGTTCGTGTTCAACCAGGCGCGATTCAACGCCAAAGGACTGCTGGATACCATGACGCGCTGCGGCGTCACCACCTTCTGCGCCCCGCCGACGGTGTGGCGGATGCTGATCCAGGAAGACCTCAAGGGCTGGGCGGTGAAGCTGAAGGAGGCGATCAGCGCCGGCGAGCCGCTCAACCCGGAAGTGATCGACCGGGTCAAGGCCGCCTGGGGCCTCACCATCCGCGACGGCTACGGCCAGACCGAAACCACGGCGCAGATCGGCAATCCGCCCGGCCAGCCGGTCAAGGCGGGCTCCATGGGCCGGCCGCTGCCGGGCTATCGCGTGCAGCTGCTCGATGCCGACGGCGGCGCGCGCGAGGAGGGCGAAATCTGCCTCTCGCTCGATCCCAAGCCGCTCGGCCTGATGCAGGGCTATCAGGGCGACGATGGCGCCATCGTGCCGCTCGCCGGCGCGGTCTACCGCACCGGCGACGTCGCCATGCGGGACGCCGACGGTTATCTTACCTATGTCGGGCGCGCCGACGACGTGTTCAAAGCCTCCGATTACCGGATCAGCCCGTTCGAGCTCGAAAGTGTCCTGATCGAGCATCCGGCGGTGGCGGAAGCGGGCGTCGTGCCCTCGGCCGACGCGATCCGCTTGGCGGTGCCGAAGGCCTTCATCGCGCTCGCCCCCGGTTTCCAGCCCGACCGCGAGACCGCGCTTTCGATCTTCCAGCACCTGCGGCGCCAGCTCGCGCCCTTCAAGCGCATCCGCCGGCTCGAATTCGCCGAGCTGCCGAAGACGATTTCCGGCAAGATCCGCCGCGTCGAGCTGCGCCGAAACGAGGCCGCGGTGCGGGCGGCGCAGAGCCGGAACGAAGCGGAGTTCTGGGAAGAGGACTTTCCCGAATTGAAGTAGCCGCGCGGCGGAGATCAGACGCCGAGATAGACCCGGCGGATATAATCATCGTCAGCCATCGCCTGCGACGATCCCTGATGCACGATGTGGCCATGCTCCATGACGTAAACCCGATCGGCGACGGTCACGGCCGAGCGCGCGTCCTGCTCCACCAGGAGAATGGCGGTGCCATCGCGCCGAATATCGCGGATAGCCTCGAATATCTGCATCTTGAGCCGGTGCGCGATGCCGACCGAGGGCTCGTCGAGCAGGAGAAGGATCGGATTGCCCATCAGGGAGCGGCCGATTGCCACCATCTGCTGCTCGCCGCCGGAGAGCGTGTTCGCCTGCTGCTGCCGTCGCTCGCGCAGCACCGGAAAAAGCGCGTAGACCCGCTCGAGATCGGCCTCGATCGCTTGCTTGTCGCGGCGCAGATAGGCGCCGAGCATGAGGTTCTTCAGCACCGAAAGCTCGGGGAACAGCCGCCGGCCCTCGGGGCAGTGGC
>JAJYTL010000288.1:0-1956 GCA_021793055.1 Pseudomonadota bacterium | reverse complement strand
CAGTGGCAAATGCCCTCGGCAACGACGCGGTGCGCCGGCAGTGGCTGCAGCGAGCGGCCATTGAAATCGATCCGTCCCGAGCTTGGCACCGCGCGTGAGATTGCCTTGAGAAGCGTGCTCTTGCCGGCGCCGTTCGGCCCGAGCACGGCCACCAGCTCGCCTTCGCCGACGGTCAGCGACACGCCGTCGAGCGCCAGCGCCTTGCCGTAATGGACGACCAGATCTGCGACGTCAAGCAATGCCAAGGTCGGCCCCGCTCTTGCCAATATAGGATTCGATCACCCGCGGATGCCGGACGATATCGGCCGGCGCGCCGATTGCGACGACCTCGCCGAAGTCCATGGCGATGACCCGCGACACCAGCTGCATGAATTCGCGAAGCTTATGCTCGATGATCAGGATCGTCAGACCCTGCGTGTCGTGCAACTGGCGTATCAGCCTCACGATCGGCTCGATCTCGCCGGTGCCAAGGCCGGCGAAGGGCTCGTCCAAGAGCAGGAGCTTCGGCCGCGTCGCGATGGCGCGCGCGATTTCGAGCCGCCGGAGATCGCCATAGGGCAGAATGTCGACCGGCTGCGCCGCCTTGTCGGCGAGACCGACCTCGTCGAGAATCTCGCGCGCCCGCTTGCCGAGATCGCCGCCAGTATGCACCCGCGGCGCGAGGCAGCCGACCTCGACGTTCTCCTGCACGGTCATGCCGTGAAACGGCCGGCAAAGCTGGAACGTGCGGGCCAAGCCGCGGTTGACGATGACATAGGGCTTGAGCCGGAGGATGGATTCACCCTCGAAGCGCACCGTGCCCTGATCGCTCGGCAGAAACCCGGTCAACAGGTTGAACAGCGTCGTCTTGCCGGCGCCATTCGGGCCGAGAACGCCGGTGATCTCGCCGGCTGCAAGGGTAAAGGAGACGTCTTTCACCGCGACCAGGCCGGCGAAGCGCTTGGTCAGCCCCTCGACTTCGAGCAGCGCGCTCACGACGCGCTCCCGCGCAGACGAGCCCAGAGCGGCGCCACGAAGCCGCCCCGCATGAAGAACAGGATCAGCATCAGGATAACGTAATAGACCCAGAGGCGGAATTCGCCGAGGCTGCGCAACAGTTCGAGCATCAGGTTGAGCAGGATGCCGCCGCAAGCCGCACCCCAAATCGAGCCGATGCCGCCGACATAGACCATCACGATGACGCTGATCGAGAGGAACACGTCGAGGTCGTCCGGCGTCACCGCCTGCTGGTAATGGGCGAAGAGCACGCCGCCGAGGCCGGCGAAGGCCGCACTGATCGCAAGCCCCGCGATCTTGTAGAAGGTGACGTTGATCCCCGCCGCCTCGCAGGCGCCTTCATCGCCCTTGATCGCGCGCATGATCGTGCCCCAGCGAGAGTTTGCGATCAGTTTCAGCACCACCACCGTCGCGAGCAGCATGGCGAGGACGAAGTAATAGTAACCGAGCGCGGAATCGATCAGGCGGTCCATGCCGTAGATGCCCTCAGTGCCGCCGGTGTATTGCCAGAAGATGACGGCAAAATGCTGCATGATCGAGGCCGCAGCCAGCATCGCTAGGGCGAAATAGGGCCCTTTGAGACGGAGCGTCGGAAAACCGATGATCAGGCTGAAGGCCACCGCCACGACGATCCCGGCTGGAATGCTCCACCACGGGTTGAAGCCGAAAGTCCCGTTCATGAAAGCGGCGGCATAGGCGCCGCCGCCGATGAACAGCGCATGGCCGAAATTCTCCCTGCCGGTCAGGCCGGAGAAGAAATCCCAGCTCGCGGCCCAGATACCGTCGATGGCGCCGACGATGAAGACGCCGATGAAATACTGGCTGCCGAGGATCGGCGGCAGAGCCACGAGCAGCGCGATCAGCGCCGCCGCTCCGAGGCGATCTTTGTTCGACATCGTCATGGTTCAGGAGCTGATTGGCTTGCCCATGAGACCGGAGGGCCTGAAGATCAACGTGGGA
>JAJYTL010000287.1 GCA_021793055.1 Pseudomonadota bacterium | reverse complement strand
GAGTGCAGTGAGACGGTGGTTTGCCGCCGCGGCCGGTACCGGCAGGCTTTGAGTTTGAATTTCGGTAGGCCGAATTTCGGAGTATTCGGAGTATAGGGTGGGCGTGACGTTGCGCGTTAAGGCGCGTTAAGGAAGGTACATGCGAAAAAAAATAAATCGCCTGGGATCTCAGGGTGGAGAGAGAGAAATGGCTAAATCGGGCATAGTGGAGCCCGTTATCGGATCATTGTCACGCGCCGGCGACGGCGTCGCGGATCGCGGGCGCCCGCGTCGTTCCGGGGTCGGCCGGCCGGCCTCCGGCGTCGAGCTCGTGACGCTCTCGCCGGTGGCACGCGAGACCCTGCAGGCACAAGCCTACAACAAGCTCCGCGAAGCGCTGATGAGCGGGCTCTTCAGCCCGGGCCAAAGCATCACGCTGCGCAGCACCGCCGAGGCGCTCGGTACCAGCCCGATGCCGGTGCGCGACGCGCTGCGCCGGCTTGAGATCGAGCATGCGCTCGTGCCTCGCTCCAACCGTACGCTCGGCGTCCCTGAGATGACCTATGCCTCGCTCATCGAGTTGCGGGAGGTGCGTATGGCGCTCGAGGGACTGGCGGCAGAGAAGGCCGCCGCCCTGGTCTCGGCAGACGAGGTCAAGAAAACGGAGCATTATTACCAGGCCATGGCCGCCGCCGCCGAGGCGGGGGATCCAGGGGAATACATGCGGTCGAATTGGGCATTCCATTCGTCGATCTACCGCGCCAGCCGCTCCGAGCTCCTGGTTTCGCTGATTGAACCTACCTGGATGCGGATCGGGCCTTACGTGCGCGTGATGCTGCCCGATCGGCAAAGCCTGATCGCATCGCTCGGAAGTCACGCGGACGCCCTGCAGGGCATGAAGCGCGGCGATTCTGAGGTGACTAAGCAGGCAATCATGCGCGATATTTGGGAATCGGCCGAAGGCCTGGCCGACATGCTAAGGGCGCAGGCCGAGGTGATGGCAGAGCCGGCCGCGGCGCCACGGTCCGGACAGCGTCCCAAGGGCGGCGCGCAGCGCCGTTAGGCGGTGATAGCGCGGCGGGCGTATTCGGCGATGGCCGCATCGGTCGCAGATTCTCGCGCGGGGTGGGCGGGCCGATGATCTTCGAGCAGGCGGAATTCCATCCGGGTGGTGATCGCGCCATCCCGATGCTGCTCGGCGACGAGATGAGCTTCGATCTCAATTTTCTCGTCCACAGCGCCGAGGTGGCCAAGGGTCGGCCCGCGCTCTCCGTACTGGGCATTCGCCCTTCTGCCGCCGTTCCTGATCGTGGTCATGAAAATCGGCTTCTGGGTGGTGCAGCCGCAGGTGTTGACATTGCGGAACATCGCCAACGTTCTCGATCAGTCGAGCCACCTTCTGGTCTTCGCGCAGATGGTGGTCATTCTGACTCGGGGATTCGATCTCTCGCTCGGCACGACCGTCTCGACCGGCAGCGTGTTCGGGATTCGCGTCACCATCCTCTTGGCCGTGGCGCTGTGCGAGGCGCTCTATTTCGTGCTGAACGGCACCGTCTTTGGCCGTTCCCTCTATCTGATCGGAAGCAATCCGCGGGCCGCCCGCCTGGCGGGCCTGCCGAGCAAGCGGTTCTTGACTATTGCCTACGTCGTCTGCTCGATGCTTGCTGCCTTCGGCGCGCTGATGATGACGGCGCGCACCGGCTCGGGCGAGCCGAGTCTCGGCGGCAGTTTGATGATCGAGAGCATCGCGGCGTCAGCCTTCAAGGCGGGTCGGGTGGGGTGCCGCAGGCCGTGCTCAGCGCCGTGTTCGTCACCACGCTGTCCAATGGCATGGATCTGCTCCAGGTGAGCGGCTACGTGCAGCAGAACATTCTCGGTTGCGTGATCGTGGCGGCGATCTTCGTCGATCGGGTTCGTCTTACCCGCACCTGATCGGGGCGCCGCCGGGCCTCACCGGTGAACCTAAATGCGGGATGGCGATGGAGCGGAAGCAAGCGTCCTCTTCTCTGCAGATCGACAACGACCACCTCCGGGTCACGGAATGGCGCTTTGCGCCGGGCGCGGCGACCGGAACTCACATCCATGAACACGACTACGTGGTGGTTCCGGTCTGCGATGGCGAACTCGAGGTGGTGGCGGCCGACGGCGCCTCGACCGTGACGGCACTCAAGCGCGGCGGCTCCTATTTCCGTACGGCCGGGGTGGCGCATGACGTCGTCAATGCCGGCCCGGGCGAGATGATTTTCGTCGAGATCGAACTGAAGGATACCGGGATCAGGCGAGACAATCCGGGCGTCGGCGGGTAAGATCGGCCGATCTTGCAAGGAGGGGCATTTAATGTCTGTCGGTGCCGTCGATGCCATGCTCGCGAATGAGGCCTCGCCCCGGGCGTGGACGCGGGAGGAAGTGCGGGCGCTCTTTAATTTGCCGTTTCCGGAGCTAATGTTCCAGGCGCAGACGGTGCATCGCCGCCATTTCGATCCTTGCGAGGTGCAGGTTTCGACGTTGCTGTCGATTAAAACCGGGGGCTGCCCGGAGGATTGTGCCTATTGCCCGCAGAGCGCACACCACGAAACCGAGGTCGCCGCCGGTAAGCTGATGGCGCTTGATGAAGTTCTCGCGGCGGCACGCGCCGCGAAGGAAGGCGGCGCGAGCCGCTTCTGTATGGGCGCGGCCTGGCGCTCGCCGAAGGACCGGGATCTCGATCATGTCTGCGAGATGATTGCGGGCGTGAAGGCGCTCGGACTGGAGAGTTGCGTTACCCTTGGTATGGTGACCGCGCCGCAGGCCAAGCGGCTGAAGGATGCCGGACTCGATTATTACAATCACAATCTCGATACCTCGCCAGAGTTCTACGGCGAGATCGTCACCACCCGCTGTTATCAGGATCGCCTCGATACGCTCGACCATGTCCGGGACGCCGGGATCAATGTCTGCTGCGGCGGGATTACCGGCATGGGCGAGGCGCGGGAAGATCGCATCGGCTTGATCGCGACCTTGGCGAGCTTGCCGGTCCATCCGGAAAGCGTCCCGATCAATTTCCTGGTGCAGGTGGCGGGGACGCCGCTTGCGGGCACGGAGCGCCTCGATCCGTTCGAGTTCGTGCGCACGATTGCGGCGGCGCGGATCACCATGCCGCGCTCGATGGTGCGGCTGTCGGCGGGGCGGGAAGAGATGAGCGATGAGATGCAGGCGCTCTGTTTTCTTGCCGGCGCGAATTCGATTTTCGCCGGCGACAAGCTGTTGACCACGGCAAACCCAGGGGTGGCGCACGACCGCGGGCTGTTCCAGCGCCTCGGCTTGGTGGCGATGCCGGCATAGGCCGCGCTCGCGGAAGCAATGGCGGCGATGCTCCGAGGTCGCCCGTCGTCCGTCAGGACGACGCCAATTCCGGTTTAGCTATAACCGACCGAAGGTCCTTGCCGCCTCGGCGCGGAGCAAATCCTCCCGCCCGCTATAGCGGGGCGAGAAGTGGAAGGGCGTCATGCGTTTGGCGCCGGCGCGGCCGGCTAGGCGGCCGGCCTCGGCGGCGGTCAGGTGATGTTTGGCGAGAGCGAGCGAGACGTCATCCTCCAGGAAGACGGCCTCGATGAAGAGATGATCCGAACCGCGCGCCAGGGCGACGATCTTTTCCGCGTTGGCGTCGCGAATGGCGGCGTCAACGACATAGGAAATTTTTTGCCCGGGCGTCAGCCGCAGGATCCGCTCCTTGAGATACCCAAGCGGCAGGGTGCTTTGGCCGATATGGCGTTCGTTCGTCCGTTGCACGCGAATCGGCGTGTCGTCCGGCAGTGCTTCGCGGACCGCGCGCTTGAGCCGTGCGAGCCAGGGACCGACGTCAAGCCCCAAGGCCGCCACGCGGTCCTTCCAGATATTGAGGTGTTCAGGCTCCTCCGCCGCGAAGGCGAGGCACGGTATGTCATGATCAAGCACCACGTAGCGCACGATGACCTCGCTGTCGTCGAATGCGACGCCGGGTTTCGCGGTCGCGGCCGGGTAGGGATCGCGCCGGAACCGCTCATAGGCACGAAACTGCGCCGCCGCAACCGCGCCGTCGGAGCCAAGCTCGATGGCCACGATCTCGAGGCCATGCGCGCCGCCCACGAGATTCCAGGAATAGCTCGAGAGCTTGTGCGCGACGCGGTCGGCGAACCCTTCGGGGCCGAACATGACGGTGCGGGTCGGCCGGCCGAGGCAAACGCGGAGCAGCCGATCGAAGCCAGCAAAGTGATCCATATGGGTATGCGAGACGAAGATATGGGATATCGCCAATATCTGCCGCGGCGAAAGCGCTGCGATTTCGCCGAGGTCGAAGAGCAAGGCGCGGCGCTGGAACGCGAATCTGAAATAGAGTGCGGGGTCGCCGCATTCGCCGTTGATCAGATGCGCTTGCATTGCTGGTCGCATGAGCATCTCGCTTGCGCGGTGGCGGACCCGCAGGGGGACGCTAGCGTAGCGTGCCGTCCGGGCGTGAGGAAGTACGCTCGCCAGGTTAGGCC
>JAJYTL010000286.1 GCA_021793055.1 Pseudomonadota bacterium | reverse complement strand
AGGCGCGGGAAGGTTCCCAGGCCCTGGCCTTCAGCGCCGTGGCAGGTCTTGCACGCCGGGATGCCTTGCTTGGCATCGCCGTTCATGAAGATCTCTTTGCCCGCGGCGACGAGCGTCGGATTCTGGGGTGTTCCGGCGGCCGGCTTCTGCTTCGCGAAATATTCCGCTAGGCCCTTGATCATCGCGTTCGACATGTTGCTGGCGATGCCCCACATATAGGCCCGCGCATGCGGATCGGCGCGGGTGTGCTCGCGGAACTGGTTGAGCTGCATCTCGATATAGGCGGCCTGCTGGCCGGCGAGATTGGGGAAGGTCGGGGCCACGCTGCGGCCATGGACCCCGTGGCAGTTGGCGCAGACTTCGCGCACCAGCTGAGCCGGCTGGATCGGGAGGGCCTCCTGCGCCAAGGCAACGCCGGCGCCAAGGGCCAGGACGGTGCCGACGATTAATGTGAGTTTCCGTATCACGGCTGACTTCTCCTTAAACAAGTTTCCCGAAGCCGGGAGATCGATGGAAGGCGCCGCGGGAAGATCGTTTTGGCGATCTTCCCGCATCGCGTTCATTACCTCAGAAGGCAACCCATAGCTGTAGGTACAGCGTATCGTTGTTCGAGGCGTTGCGCCCAGCGCTGTCGTAATTTGACGAAGCGCCGTGATACTCGTTGTAGATGACATATTGGGCCGTGAGTTGCGTGTTTTCCCACGGCATATACGTCGCCTGCAAAATGACGCCATTGGTATTCGGTTTGCCCGCACTATAGCTGCTGCTGCCGTACAACAGCGGATCCGCGCTTCCCCACGTGTTGAAATAGCTCACATTGGCCCCGTACTGGCGCTGGTAATACCAGCTCCCTGTGACCTTAACCGTGTCGAGGCTATCGGTGGGATTCGATGTTTCTCCGTTCGCGTAGGACTGATGCCAATCCTGACTCTCATGGATGCCGTCAGCGGCCACAGAGAAGATGTTGTCAGTGCCGATGTATTGGTACTGCGCGTCTCCGGCAACATCAGTAAAGTCGTCGGTCGCGCCTCTCAAAGGCAGATTGCCGTTAACATTATATTCATGCGGCGCCATGCCGAAGGTGCCGATCTCGAGAGAGTTGCGGCCCCAATCCTTCTCCCAAGCGAGGCGCCAATAAGGAGCCACGCCGGAGATTACCGAACTGTCTTGGCTATCCAGCGGATATGATTTAGCTCCAATTTGCGCGGACCGATAACCATCGACTTCCGCATACAGGCTTCCACCAGCTATGGCGTCGGGGACATAAATGTACGGCCCGAGGCCAACAGAAGCCTGACCGAGGGCGTCCCCAACCTGCGTTCCCGGTCCCCATCCGCCGGGGCCAATGTTGCTGTGGGTGTAGGGAAATCCAAAAGCGGGCGTCGAATTCCAGGGGTCCTGGACTGTCGGATTATTATTCAGGGTAACGCCGTATATAAAATTCCGTCCGCCGATCATTCCCTGATTGGCAAAACGAACGTCGGTGTTGTCCATGCTGAAAGTACCACCCTTGTCGTCATACGTTATTTGCATGAACGTGCCGAGCTTGGGAGCGATCGCGCCAGCATAAAAGAAGCTGAACTGCCGCGGGAACTGAAACGTATCATTTTGCGAATTCGCACCTGCGACCTTGGAATCTGGGGCTGGTTTGCTGAGATGCGAATCAGAGAACTGAACCATCGCGGAAATCGGCGGCACGGAAGACAGCATCAGCTTCGGATTTTGATGCGGCGTTGTCGCTGTGATTTCCTGGATATTTGAAATCGTATAGCCGTTCAACTTGAACAGCCGACCGAAGGGCGTCAGCTCCGGAAAGACGGTGTGACACGCTTCGCAGGCCATTCCCGTCTGGCGCGCGAAGCTCGGAACCGCTTCTGCCGGGCGCGTCGCGAAAAGCGACATGCCAAGGGCGGCGAAGACGATTCCGCTCTTAATCCATAATTGTTTTGCAGGCTTCATACGTACCCCCATCACTGGGCTCGCCGAATCGGCGGAGCCCGGGTTTCGACGGCAAACCGGTCAAGCCGGGCCGACAGCGGAGACAGCGCACCGCCGTCTCAACCCGCCATACATAAAACCCTGTTTTCCGCGTGCCCCCCGATCCGACAATGCTTGAAGCCGGTAGGTGTAGCCACGCGTATTACGCCAGGACTCATGATCCGACCATTAAGCTTCGGGACGTCCCCGGGCGGCGACATCATGTCGGCTACCCTGGGTTCTCCCCGTCAGATCGCTGAGTATCATACAAAATTGGCGTGGAAATTGACGCGCGTCAAGAATTGAGGGGCAAGGCGCCGTTGCGCAACTCGCGCGAATAAACTGCGACATAAAGGCAACAGTGCGGCTTTTGCTCGGGTCGGCGCGGCGGCGTTCTTTTTTCGCCAGGGGCGCCAACCGGCTTGAACGTGGCCCAAGGATTTGCTATTCCCCACCGGCCTAACCGGCGGTCGTGGCGGAACAGGTAGACGCGCAGCGTTGAGGTCGCTGTGGGCGAGAGCCCGTGGAAGTTCGAGTCTTCTCGACCGCACCAGGTTTAGCGGCGCCCCGTTGATCGGGGCGCGTCGGTGTTGCTCCCAGCTTTCCCTGGCGCTGGGTAGACAGCACGAATTATCATTACTTAATTGTAGTCTCCATTATTTGTCTGATGTCTGGAGAAGGCTGCGGGCGCGGTGGCGCCCGGGGTATCTGCTGTAAGGCTTTCCTGGCGGCGGCTCTGGCTCTACCATCGGGCGGACCGCCAGATCACGGGAACCCTCATAGAATGTCGCTTCGCAACACGCCTGCCGCCCTCTTCGATCTCGGTGACGCCTGCGCCATGCTGCGCGAGACCGTCGCCGACTTCGCCGCCGCCGAAATCGCGCCCCGCGCGGCGGAGATCGACCGCAGCAACAATTTTCCCGCCGATCTTTGGCGGAAATTCGGCGCTCTCGGCTTGCTCGGCGTCACCGTCGAGGAGGAATGGGGCGGCAGCGGCCTCGGCTATCTCGAGCATGTCGTGGCGATGGAGGAGATCAGCCGCGCCTCGGCCGCCGTCGGCCTCTCCTATGGCGCCCATTCCAATCTCTGCGTGAATCAGCTCCGCCTTAACGGCAATCCGGAGCAGAAGGGCCGCTATCTGCGCAAGCTGGTCTCGGGCGAGCATGTCGGGGCGCTCGCCATGAGCGAGACCGGCGCCGGCTCGGACGTGGTCTCCTTGCGCCTCAAGGCCGAGCGCCGGGGCGACCGCTATGTCCTGAACGGGACCAAGATGTGGATCACCAACGGCCCCGACGCCGACGTCCTGGTGGTCTATGCCAAGACCGATCCGGCGGCCGGCTCGCGCGGCATCACCGCGTTCCTGATCGAGAAGGGGATGAAGGGCTTCTCCACCTCGCCCAAGCTCGACAAGCTCGGCATGCGCGGCTCCAACACCGGCGAGCTGGTGTTCGCCGATTGCGAGGTGCCGGCCGAGAACGTCCTCGGCGAGGTCAATCGCGGCGTCGCCGTTCTCATGCGCGGCCTGGATTACGAGCGGGCGGTGCTCGCGGGCGGCCCGCTCGGCCTGATGCAGGCCTGCCTCGATGTGGTCCTGCCCTATGTCCACGAGCGCAAGCAATTCGGCCGGCCGATCGGCGAATTCCAGCTGATGCAGGGCAAGATCGCCGATATGTACACGATCTTCAGCGCCGCCCGCGCCTATACCTATGCCGTGGCGCGGGCCTGTGACCAAGGCAAGGTGAGGCGCAAGGACGCCGCCGGCGTCATCCTTTTCGCCGCCGAGAAGGCGACCTGGATGGCCTTGGAGGCAATCCAGGCCTTGGGCGGCAACGGCTATATCAACGACTATCCGACCGGCCGGCTACTCCGCGACGCCAAGCTCTACGAGATTGGCGCCGGCACCTCGGAAATCCGCCGCATGCTGATCGGCCGCGAGCTGTTCGAGGAAAGCGCCTAAGGCCCGTCCGCCTCCTTCGGCGCGGTCAGGCCGGTGAGCCGGGTTTGGCCGGCCGAAAGATCGGCCCAATGGCGCCCGGCATAGGCGATCTCCGCCAGGGCTCCGGTCGGGAACTTGGCCTTGAGCCGGGCGAGAAGCGAGGCCTTGCCTGCGCCGCCGAGCCGGAGGGCAAGCTCCTGCAGGCCGGGGTTGTGGCCGATCACGAGCACGGTCTCGATACTGTCGTCGAGGCGTTCGAGGCGGCGGAGGAGATGCGCGCCGTCGGCGAGATAGAGCCGCTTCTCGATCTTCACCGCGCTGCCTTCGGGGAGCGTCGGAAAGATGCCATCGAGGGTGTCGCGCGTGCGCCGCGCGGCCGAGCAGAGAATAAGCGCTGGCGCGATCCTGCCCTCGGCCAGAACCCGCCCCATGGTGCGGCAATCGCGCGCGCCGCGCGGCGCGAGCGGACGGTCGAAATCCTCGATCGTCGGATCGTCACGGCTCGACTTCGCGTGGCGCAAAAGATAGATCCGTTTCATTTCGGGTCTCTCGCGGCTGGCTTGAGCGACGCCA
>JAJYTL010000005.1 GCA_021793055.1 Pseudomonadota bacterium | reverse complement strand
GGCGATCACACCGGCTATTACAACGCGGTCGAGAAATTCCCGGTCTTCACCGCCAGCGCCATAACCATGCGGCGCCAGCCGATCTATCTCTCGACCTTCACCGGGCGGCCGCCGGACGAGCCCTCGATCCTCGGCGAGGCGTTGAACGAGGTCTTCATCCCGCTCTTGCAGCAGCAGTTTCCCGAAATCGTCGACTTCTGGCTGCCGCCCGAGGGCTGCTCCTACCGCATCGCCGTGGTCGCCATTCGCAAGGCCTATGCCGGTCATGCCAAGCGGGTGATGATGGGCGTCTGGTCCTATCTCCGGCAATTCCTCTACACCAAATGGGTGATCGTGGTGGACGAGGATATAGACGCCCGCGACTGGAAGGATGTGATGTGGGCGGTCGCGACCCGGGTCGATCCGGTGCGCGACATCACCCTGATCGACCGCTCGCCGATCGACTATCTCGACTTCGCCAGCCCGGAAGGCGGCCTCGGCGGCAAGATCGGCATCGACGCGACGAACAAGATCGCGCCCGAGACCCATCGCGAATGGGGCACGCCGATCCGCATGACCGACGACGTCATCAAACGCATCGACGCGCTGTGGCCGAAGCTCGGACTGCCCGGCTCCGGCAAGGCGATCTGGAAAAAATAACGGAGAAGAGAGGCCGCGTGGATCGGTGCCCGCGCCGGCGTCAGCTCAGGCCGCGGCCGAGACCTTCGATTGCTGTGTCGATCAGCCGCCCGCCGGCGGCGCCGGCGAGTTCGGCTGCGGCAAGACGCCGTGCCGCGGCGATGGCGAGAGCGGCGGCGCGCTCGCGCACTTCGTGCGCCGCCTGCGCCTGCATCTGCTCGATCTTCATGGCCGCCTGCGCCTGATGGCGGGCGAGCGCCGTTTCAAGCTCGCGCTTGGCCTCGGCGGTCAGGCGCTCCGCCTCTTCCTTCGCGGCGGCGACGATCGCCTCGGCTTCCGCTTTGGCTTCCTGTTCCTTGGTGCGATAGTCGGCGACCAGCGCCAAAGCCTCGCGATGCAGCCGACCGGCCTCGTCGATCTCGGAACGGATGCGAACCGAACGGCTGTCCAACGCCTGGCCCATCTTTTTCGGCACACTGTAATAGATCAGCGTGCCGATCATCAGAAGGAGGGCGACGCCAATCCAGAATTCGGTGTCGTGGAAGAGATCGAAAAGCATCTAACGCCGCTCCGCCGCCGCCATGACCGCGGCCTTCACCGCTTCCGCCGACGCCGAGGCGCCGAGAAGCTTCTGCACCACCGCGGTCGCCACCTCGGCCGCGACGTCCTCGACCCGAGCCATGGCCGCGGTCTTGGCCGCCTGCACCTCGGCCTCGACCGCCTTGGTGCGGGCGGCGAGATCGGCCGCCATTTCGGCTCGGTTGCGGGCCAGGTCCTGGTTCACGCGCTCGCGGACCCCGGCGCCAACCGCATGCGCTTGCGCCCGCGCCTTCTCCAGCGCCGCCTGATAGGCGGCAAGCAGGTTCTCCGCCTCGGTCTTCAACTCCTCGGCGCGATCGAGATCGTCGGCGATCTTCTTGCGCCGCGCGGCCAGGACGCGCCCGACCCGCGGCAGCCCGATCCCCGCCATCAGCAGATAGAGGAGAACGAAGGTGACGATCAGCCACGCGACCTGCGGCGGGAAGGTCGAGAAGTCGAATTGCGGCATCCCGCCGGCGGCGAAGGCCGAATGGCTCGCGAGCACCAGCGCGCCCGCAAGGCCGACGGCGGCCAGCCGGAGTTGGCATCGCATGCCGGAAGACGTCATGCCGGCTTCCTCGCGTTCTTGCCGATTAGAACACGAAGAGGATGAGGAGCGCGACCACCAGGGCGTAGAGCGCGACCGCCTCGGTCAAGGCGAAGCCGAGCAGCACGTTGGCGAACATCTTCGGCGCGGCGGCCGGGTTGCGGATGCCGGCGGAGACGTAGCTGCCGAAGATATTGCCGATACCGATACCGACGCCGGAAAGGGCGATGGTGGCGAGACCGGCGCCGATCAACTTGGCGGCTTCTGGATTCATCGTAAGCATTCCTTCGTTTTCAAGTGGCGTCTAACTCTGAACTCTAAGCGGCGAATAGGCAAACCCGGAGGCGGCGCTCAGTGCGCCATGTTCAGCCCGTCGTTGAGATAGATGCAGGCGAGAATGGCGAACACGTAGGCCTGCAGGGCGGCGACGATCACTTCGAGGGCGGTGAGCGCGGCGATAAAGCCGAGCGGCAGCCAACCGACGAACAGCCCGAGCGCGATGACGAAGCCGGCGAACACCTTGAGCATCGTGTGGCCGGCCATCATGTTGGCGAACAAACGCAGCGACAGGCTGATCGGGCGGAAGAAATAGGAAAGAATCTCGATCGGCACCAGCATCGGCAGCATCAAGACCGGCACGCCCTTGGGCACGAAGAAGGTCAGGAAGTGCAGGCCGTGGCGCATCAAGCCGACCGCCGTCGCGCCGATGAACACGACGATCGCCAGCGAGAAAGTGATCACCAGCTGGCTGGTCACCGTATAGGTATAGGGAATGAGGCCGATCAGATTGGCGAACAGGATGAAGGCGAACAGCGTGAAGATGAAGGGAAAGAACGGCTTGCCCTTCGGCCCGCAGGTATCCTCCAGCATGTTCTCGACGAATTCGTAGAAAATCTCGACCATCGACTGCAGCCGCGTCGGGATCAGCCGGCTGCCGCGCGTGCCCAGCACCATGAGAAGGGTGATGAGCCCGATCACGATCACCATGAACAGCGATTCGTTGGTGAAGGACACATCCCAGCCGCCGACGTGGATCGGCACATAGGGATGAATGACGAATTGGCTGAGAGGATTATCGCTCACGAGCAGGGCACCCAGGTCTTACTCTTTCTCCGGCGACGAAGTCTCGCCCTCTTGCTGCACCAGGTCGCGGTTGATTTGCCGCGCGACGCGAATTGCGTTCACAACACTCACGGCCGCGCCGAGCACGAAGAACGTCAGCATCAGCCACGGGGCGGTCCCGAACACGCGGTCCAAACCCCAACCCACCAAGCCACCGCCGGCGAAGGTCGAAACCATCTCGACGGCAATGCGATAACCCCGCTGTTCCGCCGCCTGGCGGCGAAAAAAGCCCGTGCGTCGGCCCTGGCCCTCTCGCGCCGCCCGCAGGCGTACGTCCAGATTTTCCAGGGTGCGGGGCTTCTCCGCCTTAGCCATTCGGCCACCCCTGATCGGCGAAAACTCCCCCTCTCGCCAAACCGCGAGCCGCGCCGAAATTACGGATGGGGCATGGCAGTGTCAAGGCAAAAGGCCGCCGCTTTCAGGCCCGGCTTTCGGGGCTTTTTTGCCTTCATTCCAGGCTGGCGCCGGGGCTTGCCGGAGGCGCCGGCGAATCAGCGCCGCGCCGGGCGCTTCGGCAGGTCCGCGAGATCGACCACGGCGCCGGCGAACAGCGCCGCGGCGCCGATCGCGAACAGAAGATCGTAGGACCCGGTGCGAACGAACAGATAGGCGCCGCCATAGGCGCCGCCGGCGTAAACCACCGAGAAAACCATCGTCATCCAGGCCCAGATCTCGCGCTGGCGCGGCGGCGGCACGAGATCGCCGACGCGGCCCGAGGCGAGCGAGGTGATGCCCATTTCGAGGCCGCCGACCCCGAGCGAGGACAGCGCGAGCGCGAGCGGGCAGGAGCTGAACAGCGGCAGCGCCACCGCAGCGGCCATGGCGAGGAGGCATAACCGGAGGCTCGAGCGGAAGCCGATGCGATCAGCGAGAACCCCGGCCACGACCGGCCCGCCGGCCGCGGCCAGGCCGAGAAGCACCCAATAGAAGCTGCCGGCCGCGAGCCCTTGGTGCAGGCCGCGGGCGATGTAATCGACCCAGAACACGGTATGCGGCACGAAGCCGAGCGCGTTGCAGCCGTAGGCGACGATCAGCAGCACCACGGCGAGGCTGAAGTGGCGCCCGGCCGGCCGCCGCGCACGGGCGGTGATCGGCACCACCGGTGCCATCGGAAAGCCGCGCCAGGTGAAGGCGGTCAGCATCGCCCCGGCGGCACCGAAGCAGAGCCAGGTATCGCGCAGCCCGAAGCGCACCAGCCAGGGCACCAAGGTTCCCGACAACGCGATGCCGACGCCGACGCCGGTAAAAATGACGCCGGCGACGCGGCCACGGCGCGGCTCCGGGGTGACGGCGAGAACGAGCGGCGCCGCCAGCACCATGAGAACGCCGCCGATCACGCCGGAGGCGAACCGCCATACCGCGTACCAGGCGAAACTCAGGGGAAAGGCGCAGGCAACGAAGCTCAGGCTGCCGACAGCCATCGCCGCCCGCATCAGCGCATAGGGCGGCAGACGCCGCGCCAGCGGCGCGGTAAATCCGGCCCCGACGATATAGCCGGCGAGCGTGGTGGCGCCGAGATAATCGGCCTGGCCGACGCTGAACCAGCCCGCCTTGACCAGGGCCGGGATCAGCGGCGGATAGCCGAAACGACTGAGGCCGATACCGAGCAACAGGGCGGACAGGCCGGAAAGCGCGGCGTACCAGAGCGCCGGCGTGGCGGCGGCGGGGAGACCGGCGGCGTTTGAGGTTTGCATCGCGAACCTGGTGGGACAAGGAAAGCGGACGAATCGACCTGCCAATGCTAGAGGCATTCAACTAAGTGTGAAAAATGAGTTATTGTGAACGATGTTATCTGAATTAGAGATAACTAGATTGGCAACGACACGATCCGGAGCGGAACCAAAGATGGACGCAGGAGATCTGGCGGTGTTCGCCGCCGTGGCCGAGGCCGGCGGCATCAACAAGGCGGCGCGGCACCTGAACACGGTGCAATCTAACGTCACCCAGCGCATCCGGCTTCTGGAACAGGAACTCGGCCTGCCGCTGTTCCATCGCCACAGCCGCGGCGTCACCCTGACCGGCGCCGGCGCCGAGCTGCTGCCCTACGCGCAAAAGATCGGCCATCTGATCGCCGAAGCCAAACGCGCCGCGACTGACGGACCGGTGCCGGCGGGCCGGCTTTGCCTCGGCTCGCTCGAAACCACAACGGCGCTCCGCCTGCCGCCGATCCTCACCGCCTATGCCGGAACCTACGGCGAGGTGGATATCGAACTCCGAACCGGCACCACGGCCGAACTCCTCGATGCGGTCCTCGGCCGCCGCATCGAGGGCGCCTTCGTCGCCGGGCCGCTCGATCACCCCGAGCTGGCGGCGGAAACGATCGTCACCGAACGCCTCGTGCTCGTCACCGAGCCCAAGATCGCGAGCTTCGACCATTTCGCCGCCGCGGCCCGCGGCCGCGAGGTCAAGATCATCGTCTTCCGCGCCGGCTGCTCCTACCGCGAGATTTTCGAGCGCTTCCTTGCCGGCCGCGGCCTCGGCCCGATCCGCCGGCTCGAACTCGGGACGCTCGACGGCATTATCGGCTGCGTCGGCGCCGGCATCGGCGTCACGCTGTTGCCGCGCGCGGTGGCGGCGGCAGGGGCGGCCCGGGGGCAGATCGCGCTGCACGAGATCGCGATGCCCGAGATGCGGGTCGAGACGCTGTTCGTGCGCCGGCGCGATGCCTTCGTCTCCTCGGCGTTGGCGCGCTTCATCGATTGCGCCAAGGCAAGGGGCGGCGCCGCAGCAGACCCGGCAGCAGTGCCAATGGCCACCGCCCGGGCAGCGAAACGCGCCGCCCGCGGCGGCTGATTTTCGCAGCGCCGGCTCAGGCGCTTTGGCGCATCGCCTCGGCGGCCGAGAGATCGACCGAAACCAGTTGGCTGACGCCGCGTTCCTCCATGGTCACGCCGTAAAGCCGATCCATCCGCGCCATGGTGAGCGGCTGGTGGGTAACGACCAGGAAGCGGGTGCGGGTCGCGCGCGAGAGATCTTCCAGAAGATCGCACAGCCGCTCGGTATTGGCGTCGTCGAGCGGCGCGTCGACCTCGTCAAGCACGCAGAGCGGCGACGGGCTGGTGAGGAAGACGGCGAAGATCAAGGACAGCGCCGTCAAGGCCCGCTCGCCGCCCGAGAGCAGCGACAGACTTTGCAGCTTCTTGCCCGGCGGCTGGGCATAGAGCTCGAGACCGGCGGTCAGAGGATCGTCGGAATCGACGAGCTTGAGATGGGCGTCGCCGCCGCCGAACGCCTTGACGAAGAGCTCGCGGAAATGCCCGTTCACCTTGTCGAAGGCTTCGACCAGGCGCTCGCGGCCCTCGCGGTTCAAGCTCGAAATGCCCTGGCGCAGGCGCGCGATAGCGGCTTCGAGGTCGGCGCGCTCGCGGCCGAGGTTGTCGAGCTGTTCCTCGACCTCGGCGGCCTCGATCTCGGCGCGAAGATTGACCGGACCCATGGCGTCACGCTCGCGCCGCAGCCGCTCGAAACGGGCCTCGGCCTGGGCGAGATCGGCCGTCTCGTCCGGCGGCGCGGCTAGCACCTCATCGGCGCTCTCGGCGAAGATCTCGCGAATGCGCGCCTCAAGCTCGGCCAAGGCCTGCTCCGCGTGCGCCGCTTCGGCCTCGGCGCGGGCATGGACCTCGCGCGCCGTGCCGAGTTCGTCCTGGGCGAGCTTCGCCGCCTTTTCGCTTTCGCGCAGCTCCGCCTCGGCGGCGGCCAGGGCGTCGGACGCCTCGCGCCCCGTCGCCTCCATGGCCGTAATTTGATCGAGGAGCGCAGCCCGTTTCACCGCGATGGCGGCTGGCGCCTCCTGGCGCCTCGCCAATTCCCCCGCCGTTTCGCTTTCGCGGCGACGAAGCTCCTCGATCTGCCGGGCGGCGTTCCCCCCCTGCGCCGCCCAGGCAGCCCGCTCGCGCTGAACCGCGGCACCACGCTCCTCGCGCGCCGCCGCCTCGCGCTTCAAATCGTTGACCCGCGACTGGGCCTGCACTTCCGCATCCCGCGCCGCCTGCAAAAGCTGGCGCGCGACCGCGGTCTCCTCGCGCAACCGCGCCTCGTCGGGCAACTCGCGCAGGGCCTCCTCGGCGATCGCCTGACGCTCCGTCGCCTCGGAGATCTCGCGCAGGGTCTCGGCCTTCGCCGTCTCCAGCGCTTCGAGCCGGATGGCGCGGGCATTGGCCTCTTCCGCCGCTTTCGCGGCCGCCGCCTCGGCGCCCCGTACCGCCGCTTCCGCCTCGCGCAGCCGCGCCTCGGCTTCCGCGTGCGCGGCGCGCGCGGCGGCGCGCTTCTCCTTGGCCGCGCCGTAGACATCGTCTGCCTGGCGGAAGCCCTGCTCGGCCTGCGCCATTTCCTGACGCAAGGCCTTCAGGCGGTTCTGGTGTTCGAGCCGGAGCGCCGCCGTCGACGGCGCGCCGGGCCGGACGGTGAAGCCATCCCACCGCCACAACCCGCCGTTCCGGCTGACCAGACGCTGACCCGGCCGCAGCGCCGCCGCCAGCGCGGGCGCGGCGTCGTCGGCGATCACGCCGATGGTGGCAAGCCGGCGCGAGAGTGCCGCCGGCGCCTCGACGAAGCGCGACAACACCTCCGCCTCGGCCGGCAGGGGCAGCGCCTCGGCAAGCGGCGGCAGCGCCTTCCAATAGGCCGGCGCCTCGGGATCCTGGGCCGCTTGCAGTTCGTCGCCGAGCGCCGCCGCGAGGGCAGCTTCGTAGCCGGATGCGACCGTGATCTGGTCGATCACCGGCGGCCAGGGCGCCTTCTCGCTCGCCGCAAGGAAGCGCAACAGCCCTTTTTCCTCGGCCGCAAGCCGGCGCAGGATGAGGTCCGCTTCCTGATGGCGGTCGTGCGCGGCCGCTTCTTCGCTTTCCGCGGCGTGGCGCTGGCGTTCCGCCGCCTCGACCTCTTGCCGGCGCTGGCCGCTCACTTGCCGGCGCTCGGCCAGCAGGCCCTCGGCGGGCGCGCCGGCGGCGGCTTCCGCGGCAGTCGCGAGACGGGCTTCCTCGGCGGCGATTTCCTCGGCCTTGCGGGCGAAGCGCGCGAGCTGATCGGCGAGGCGGCGCGTCTCCTGGGTCAGGCTTTCGCGTTGCGCCGCCTGCCGGGCCGCCTGGGCGGTCAGGGTCTCGAAGGCCCGCGCCTTCTCGGCCGCCACCGTGGCGGCGTCCTGATGAGCGGCGGCGGCGCTCGCCTGCGCTTCGCCGGCTTCGGCGGCGCGGGCGGCCAAGCTCGCGGCTTCCTCGTCCAGCCGCGCCTCGGCGGCGCGGGCGGAGGCGGTCTGATTCTGCTCGCGCGCGATATCGGTGGCGATTTGCTGGCTCTGCTGTTCGAGGCGCTTGATCTCATCGGCGATCCGCGCCGCTTCCTCGTCCAGGCCTTCGCGCGCCACGGTCAGGCGATGCAGCGCCGCCGCGGTCTCGGCGGCGCGGCTGCGGAAGGCCGGCAGCCGTTCCGCCGCCGCCTCTTTTTTCACCAGCGTCTCGGTCGCGACCTCGGTCTTGGCCGCGACGGCGCGAAGGCTTTCGTCCTTGCGCGCCCGCATTTCGAAAAGCTGCGCCGCGGCTGCGTGATGGCGCAGGCGGAACAGCGCCGCCTCCGCCTCGCGGATGCGGCTCGAGATCGAGCGGTAGCGGCTCGCCTGCCGCGCCAGGCGTTTCAGGCCCTGCAGCTGGGTTTCCAGCTGGGCGATGACGTCGCCGAGGCGCTCGAGATTGGTGGTCGCGGCGTTGAGCCGGAGTTCCGCCTCGTGACGGCGCGAATGCAGGCCGGTGATGCCGGCAGCTTCCTCGAGCAGCACACGCCGATCGGCCGGCTTGGCCTGGATCAGCACCTCCACCCGGCCCTGGCTCACCATGCTCACCGAATGAGCGCCGGTGTTGAGGTCGGCAAAGACGAGCTGAACGTCGCGCGCACGCACCTCGCGGCCGTTGATGCGGTAGGTCGAGCCCGCCTCGCGCTCGATGCGGCGGGCGACCTCGACCTCGGGGACGTCGTTGAAGGGCGGCGGCACGCGCCGCTCGCTGTTGTCAATATGAAGCGAAACCTCGGCGTGGCTGCGGCCCGGACGCGCCGCCGTGCCGGCGAAGATCACGTCCTCCATCGCCGTGCCGCGGACCTTGCGCGCCGAGTTCTCGCCCATGACCCAGCGCAGCGCGTCGACCAGATTCGACTTGCCGCAACCGTTCGGGCCGACGATCCCGGTCAGCCCGGACTCGATCTGGAACTCGCTCGGCTCGACGAACGACTTGAAGCCGCTCAGGCGAAGGCGGGTGATCTGCACGGCGGGTTCAGCCCCTCCTCGCTGGTCTCAGCTCTTGGCCGGCGCGGCTGCCTTGCCGGCCGCCTTGATCAACGAATCGAACAGCTTGGCGAAGTCCTTGTAGGGCTCGTCGCCGACGTGCTTGACGCCGTTGATGATGAAGGTCGGGGTGGCGTCGATCTTGTACGCCTGCTCGCCCTGAAGGCGGCTTTTCAGCGGCGCGTCCATCAGCGTCTTGTCGGCCATGCAGGCGTCGTAGGCCTTGTCCGAGACGCCGCCGAGGCGGCCGATCTGCTTCAAGGCGTCCAAGGGCTTCGCCGCCAGCACCCAGTCGGTCTGCTGCTCGAACAGCACCTTGACGAAGCCGTAGTAGTGCGCCGCGCCGCCGCAGCGCGCCAGCACCGAGGCATAGACCGCGAGCTTGTCGAGCGGGAAGTCGCGATAGATCCAGCGCACCTTGCCGGTATCGACGTAGTTCTTCTCGATCAACGGGAACACATGGTTCATGAAATGGCCGCAATGCGGGCAGGTGAACGAGGCGTACTCGATCACCGTGACCGGCGCTTTCGGATTGCCCTCGGGAATGTCGCTCATCACCGGCTGGACGACGAGCGCCGGCGCCGGGCCGGCGGGCGCCGCGGCAAGGGCCGGAGCGGCAAGGGCAAAGCTCAACGCAAGCGCGCCGAAGGCCAGAGCAATACGCTTAATTTGGGTCATGGGCCTGAACATTACACTAGATGTAGTGGGAGTATAGGATGTCATGAAACGGACCTCAACTGTTTCGAACGGGCTCGTCAGAAGCTTCGACAGACGCCGGGCGGGCGGCGATAAGGCTGCGGCCGAGCGCGGCCAGCGCCGCCTTGACCGGCGCATCGTCGGCGCCGGCGATCAGCGCCGCGAGCTCGGCCTCCTCAGCCGGGGTCAGCGACCGCGACCCACGCTGCCGCGGTGCCTTGCGTTCCGGCACCGGACCTTGCACGAGGCGGAGGCGGGCGACCTTGCGGTGGCCGTAGAAACTGTTGATGCGCTCGATCACCGCCGGCGCGAGATGCTGCAGCTCGAGCGCGAAGGCCGGGCGCACGCGCACCGTCAAGGTGCCGCCGACCTCGCCGCCGCGGGCGGCGGCGAGCCGCTCGGGACAGGATGCCTCGGCCAGGGTCGCGCCGACGATGGCCGGCCAGTGGACCACCGCCGCCGCCTCGCCGAAGCCGCGCTTCTGGAACACGCGGCTGGTCAGCCGCGGCAGGGCGGCCGCCAACATCCGCGGCGCGGTCACGACGCACTCTCGGAAAACATGGCCTCGTCTATCGCCATCGCAGGCGATTATGGCAGTGGTTGCGCGACCCCCGCCAATGATATTTTTCCGTCATGCCCGCCCTCGCCTCTCGGCTTTTGGCCTGGTACGAACACCACCGCCGCGACCTGCCGTGGCGGTCGCGGCCCGGGGAAATGCCAGATCCCTACCGCGTCTGGCTGAGCGAGATCATGCTGCAGCAGACCACGGTGGCGACCGTCGGCCCCTATTTCCGGCGCTTCGTCGCGCGCTGGCCGACGGTCGCGGCGCTGGCCCGCGCCGACCTCGACCAGCTGCTCCAGCTTTGGGCCGGGCTCGGCTATTACGCCCGCGCCCGCAACCTGCATGCCTGCGCCAAGGCGGTGGTCGCCGAGCATGGCGGCCGCTTCCCCGATACCGAGGCGGGCTTGCGCGCACTGCCCGGCATCGGCCCCTATACCGCCGGGGCGATCGCCGCCATCGCCTTCGACCGCCCGGCCGCGGCGGTGGACGGCAATGTCGAGCGCGTGGTGGCGCGGCTCTTCGCCATCGAGACGCCCTTGCCGGCCGCCAAGGGGGAAATCCGCGCCCGCGCGGGCGCCCTGGTGCCGGCCAGGCGGCCAGGAGATTTCGCGCAGGCGATGATGGATCTCGGCGCCACCGTCTGCGTGCCGCGGACCCCGCGCTGCCCGCGCTGCCCGCTGGCCGGCGGCTGTATCGCGCGCGCGCGCGGCATCGCCGCCGATCTGCCGCGGCGGGCGCCGAAACCGATGCGGCCTTTGCGCCGCGGCCTCGCCTTCTGGGCGGCGCGGCCGGACGGCGCCGTGCTGTTCCGCCGGCGGCCCGAAAGCGGCCTGCTCGGCGGCATGATGGAGGTGCCCTCGACGCCATGGCGGGAGGCGCCCTGGGACGACGCGGAAGCGCTCCGGCACGCGCCTTGCCCTGGCCAGTGGCGGCGGCTCGACGCCACGGTCGCGCACGGCTTCACCCATTTCCGGCTTGAGCTCGGGCTGTTCGTGGCGCGGCTGCCGGCGGGCCGGAAGCCGCCCGGGCTGTGGCTGAAACCGGATGACTTCGCCGCCGCGGCGCTACCGACGGTGATGAAAAAGCTCTGCCAGGCAGCGCTCGACGCGGCGCCCGCCCGAACGTCCAGCCGAACCGCCGCCGTCGCGCGGCGCTGACGGCCGCGCGCGACCGGCGGCGCGGGACTGCGGCTCAGGACAGCTCGGCGCGGAGCTTCTGGCGCAACACGTCGATCGAAACCAGCCGCCCGTCGACCTCGAAATGCCAGAACGCCCAGCCGTTGCAGGCGGAGGCGCCCTGCACCTGGGCGCCGACGCGGTGGATCGAGCCGGCGTCTTCGGCCGAGATCAGGCTGCCGTCGGCCCGCACCATGGCGGAATGGCGCCGCGACTGGTCGTAAAGCACGGTGCCGGGCGCGAGCAGGCCGCGCTCGACCACCCAACCGAAGGGAACGCGCGGCTGCTCGCGGCGCGAGCGCGTGACCTCGCGGGCGTCCGGCGGCAGCGGCTCGACCCGCCGGATGCGCTCCTCGGCGAGCTTGATGTAGCGCGCCTCGCGCTCGATGCCGACGAAGCGCCGGCCGAGGCGCTTCGCGACCGCGCCGGTGGTGCCGGAGCCGAAAAAGGGATCGAGCACCAGATCACCGGGCTCGGTCGCCGCCACCGGGACGCGATGGAGAAGCGATTCCGGCTTCTGCGTCGCATGCGCCTTGGCACCGTCCTGGCGCAGGCGCTCGCCGCCGGAGCAGATCGGCAGCAGCCAGTCCGAGCGCATCTGCACGTCGTCGTTCAACGCCTTCATCGCCTCGTAATTGAAGCGATAGCGCTTGTGCTCCTGGGATTTGGCGCACCAGATCAGGGTCTCGTGGGCATTGGTGAAGCGCCGGCCGCGGAAATTCGGCATCGGGTTCGCCTTGCGCCAGATGACGTCGTTGAGGATCCAGAAGCCGAGATCCTGGACCGCGGTACCGACCCGGAAGATGTTGTGATAGGAGCCGATGACCCAGAGCGTGCCGTCATCCTTCAACACCCGCCGCGCGGCGGCGAGCCAGGCGCGGGTGAAGGCGTCATAGCTCTTGAGATCGGCGAATTTGTCCCAGTCGTCGTCGACCGCGTCGACCAGGGTATCGTTGGGGCGGCGAAGATCGCCCTGCAATTGCAGGTTATAGGGCGGATCGGCGAAGATCACGTCGACCGAGGCCGGCGGCAACTCGTTCATCAGCGCGACGCAATCGCCCTGCAGAATCCGGTTCGCCGGCAAATGTCTCATCGCGCCCCCATGGGGCCACACTCTGCGCGAAGTTCCGACTCGCGTCAATAGCCAGCTCACATCAATATCAAGTTGAATTCAAGGGCTTATGAGCCTGCTTTCGGATTCCGGACAAATTCGGCCACGGGCGCGAAGCTGCGCCGGTGCTGGGTGGTCGGCCCAAGCCGCGCCAGCGCCGCGAGATGTTCCGCCGTGCCGTAGCCCGCGTTGCGCTCCCAGCCGTAGCCGGGAAAGCGGCGCGCGAGTTCGACCATCACCCGGTCGCGGAGCACCTTGGCGACGATAGAGGCGGCGGCGATCGAAAGCGAGCGCCGGTCGCCGCCGACGATCGCGGTCGCCGGGCAGGGCAACGGGGGTACGCGGTTGCCATCGACCAGTGCGTGCGCCGGCCGACGCGGCAAGGCCGTGACCGCCCGCGCCATTGCGAGGTGAGTGGCTTGCAGGATATTGAGGCGATCGATCTCCACCGCCTCGACGCGGCCGACGCCAACCCAGGCGGCTGAAAGCAGCGCCGGCAGCAGCGCCTCTCGGCGGGCGCGGCTCAAGCGCTTCGAATCGTCGATGCCGGGCGGGATGGCGCGCCGGTCGAGGATCAGCGCGCAGGCGAAAACCGGCCCGGCGAGCGGCCCGCGCCCGACCTCGTCAAGACCACAGACGAGATCGCCAGCGGCATCCTCGAAGTTGAGATCGGGGCCTTGCGGATCGTCTTTGCGCATCGTCACGGCTGAGCTTTAGAGCGCGCGCGGTCCGCACGCAAGCGGATGCCGCCCGCCGTGCCGCGTTTTTCGGCATCGGCCAAGCCCCCGGCCCGGAAATCGCCGCCATGTTTCACGGGATAGGTTCTCTTGTGTTTGTTCGATATTTGTTTTGCACAAAGACGCCTAACCGATCCGGGGAATAAATGACCGATCGGCAGACGCATCCGGCGCCGGAGCACGATCCGCGTGCCTACCGGAGCCGCATCCTCGATATCGACACCGACCGCCTCGCGCCGGGCCGGGTCCTCATCCAAAGCTCGCCCGCCGGCTATGTCGCCCTCGGCCTCCGCGGGGGCGCCGCGCTGATCGATTTCACCTTCGCTCGCCGCACTCAGGATGACGGGAACGATCCTTTTCTCGCCGCTTGGGACCGTATCGCCGAGGGCATCGCCGCTGGCAGCGCCGCCACGGCCCGTCGGCTTAGCATGGCGTCGGCCCGCGGCGAGATCGGTGAGCCCGGCCCGCGGCGCCTCTCGGTTGCCGAGGCGCTGAACAAGACTGGCTTCAACCCGGGCGAGCCGCGGGACTGGCGCAGCCATTGGACCGCCAAGGGCGATGGCGGCGGGGCAACGGGCCGGCGCCGACGGGCGCCGGCCGCCAGCGACACGCCTCGCGGCGCGGCCGCATCGGCCCTGCGGGGTGCCGGCGTCGCCGCCTTGGCGGCGGGCGAGGCTGGGGATGGACTCGATCTTCGCCGCGACCGCCCAGGAAACCCTGGCCGGCTTGGCCCCCTCGCCGGCTGCGTCCTCGACGCGTCGCCGGCCGCCGTCCTGTTCAATCTGCTGTTTTTTTCGCGCACGACCGGCGACCGCCATGCCGGGCAGTTGCCAGCCACACCGAGGTCAGGTCCGCTTCGAAGGCGACACCGGCGATTTCACGTTCTTTCGCCGTGGCCGTCCGGTCTATGCCCCCGGCGCTGCCATTTCGAATCCAGTGCGGAAAAAATAGCGCGGCGCCTCAGAACAGGCCGAACTGATCGCTGACCGCGGGCGGGCGGCGGAAACGGCTGCAATCGAGGCGAAGGTCGCGGCGGTTCAGTTCGAGACGCGCGCAAGCCAAGCGGAAGCGGTTGCGGATGAGGTCGGCGATCGGCCCCTGACCGCTCATGCGGCTTCCGAACCGGGGGTCATTGAGCTGCCCGCCGCGGGTCTCGCGCACGAGTTGAATCACCTTTCCGGCCTTCAAGGGTTCGCGCTCGGCCAGCCATTCGCGGAACATATCCTTGATCTCGTGCGGCAGGCGAAGCAGCGTGAAGCCGGCCTCCGTTGCGCCCACCTCGGCCGCCGCATCGAGGATACGCTCGATCTCCCAGTCGTTGAGGCCGGGGATGATCGGCGCCACCATGACGCCGACCGGAATTCCGGCCGCGGCCAGCGCGCCAATCGTCTCGAGGCGACGCCCAGGCGTTGCCGCGCGCGGCTCCATGGCGCGGGCGAGCTTGCGATCCAAGGTGGTTATTGAGATCGCCACCTTGGCCAGGTTCTTCGCCGCGAGCGGCGCCAGGATGTCGATGTCGCGCTGCACGAGGGCGGATTTGGTGACGATCCCAACTGGGTGATCGAAAGCGGCGAGCACATCGAGAACGCTGCGGGTGATGCGGTGCTCGCGCTCGATCGGCTGATAGGGATCGGTATTGGTGCCGAGCGCCATCACCGCGCAGCGGTAGCCAGGCTCGCGGAGCTCGGCTTCAAGCAGCCGCGCCGCGTTCGGCTTGGCAAACAAACGGCTTTCGAAATCGAGCCCGGGCGAGAGCCCGAGATAGGCGTGAGTCGGGCGGGCATAGCAATAGATGCAGCCATGCTCACAGCCGCGATAAGGATTGATCGATTGACTGAAGGGAATGTCGGGCGAGGCGTTGCGCGCGATGACGCGCCGCGTGGCATCGACAGCGACGGTGGTGCGAAGCGGCGGCGGCGTCTCGTCCAGCGCGCCCCAGCCGTCGTCTTGGCGCAGCCGCGCCTCGATCTCGAAACGGCCGCTCACATTCGACAGGCTGCCGCGGCCGCGCCGGCCTTGCGGATGGACATGAGTAGTCTCGTGCGGTTCGATCTCGAAGCGGCCCATAGCGGCATCATCATATACGGCGAATGAGAACATATAAAGAACAATTTCCTGCGGCCGAAGCCCACCGCACGGACAAGACGCTCTGCGTAGCGGGCGTGAGAACTCGGCGCCGGGCAATTTTGGGTCGGATCAAACCAAAATCATGTCCGGCCGCCATTTCAATGCCTTGGCGCATGATCCCCAAAGAAGCCCCCTTTCGGTATCATGCGCCAGCGGTGCTTGCGTTATGATTTGCAGCCATGGCGATCAGCGTCATCATCCCGGCCTTGAACGCGGCGGCGGATCTGCCGCGCACCTTGCGCGTCCTGAAAGCGGGCCGCGCCGAGGGGCTGGTCGGCGAAGTCATCGTCGCCGACGGCGGCTCGACCGACCGCACGTGCGCCATCGCCCAGGACTGGGATTGCCGTATAGTGCGCGGGCCGCCCGGCCGCGGGCCGCAAATGATCGTCGGCGCCGCCGCCGCGTCCGGCGATTGGCTCCTGTTCCTGCACGCCGATACGGTGCTCAATCCGGCCTGGACGCGGGCTGCGAAAAGCTTTCTCGCGCGGCCCGAGGGCGCCGGCGCCCGCGCCGGCTATTTCCGCTTCGCGCTCGACGACCGCAGTCCGGCGGCAAAGCGCCTCACCGCCCTCGTCGCCTGGCGCTGCCGCGCCTTGGCGCTGCCCTATGGCGATCAGGGCCTGTTGATCCCGCGCGCGCTCTATGACGCGGTCGGCGGCTACCGCCCGATGGCGCTGATGGAGGATGTCGACATGGCGCGGCGGCTCGGCTGGCGGCGGCTGACACCGCTGCCGGTCGAGGCCGAGACCTCGGCCGCGAAATGGCGCGCGGAAGGGTATCTGCATCGTTCGGCACGCAACCTCACCTGTCTCGCGCTTTATTTCCTCGGCGCGCCTGAACCGGTTATTCGGCGCTTGTATCGGGGCGGCAAGACATGAGGCGGCAGCGGTTTGTTGTCGTCTTCGTCAAGGCGCCGGTCCTGGGCCGGGTCAAGACCCGCCTCGGCACCGCGATCGGGGCCGCCGCAGCCCGCGATTTCTATCGTCGCCAGACAGCGGCGCTGCTGCGCCGCCTGAAGGACGACGGACGCTGGCAGCTCGTTCTCGCGGTGAGCCCGGATCGGGTGCGGAACGCCCCGTTCTGGCCGCAGGGCCTGCCCCGCATCGCGCAAGGGCGGGGCGATATCGGCGCCCGCATGGCGCGGGCTTTGGCCGCGCTGCCGCCGGGCCCCGCAGTGCTGATCGGATCTGACATTCCGGCGATCGAGGCATCGATGATCGCCGGCGCCTTTCGCGCGTTGGGACGGGCGGACGCGGTGTTCGGCCCGGCCGCGGACGGCGGCTACTGGCTCGTTGGCCTCAAGGCGCGGGCGCGGCGATTGCCGCTCTTTCGCAACGTGCGCTGGTCGGGGCCGCACGCCTTAGCCGATACGCGGGCGAACCTCGGCTTCCGGCCGGCCGCGCTGGTCCAGACCCTGCGTGACGTCGACACGGTGGCGGATTACGAAGCCTGGCGCTTCTCGTGCTCGCGCAGCCGCGGCATGAGCTCGACGAAATTGCACGGGCTGGTGCGGTAGTCGAACTGGCTCTTGAGGATGTCGTCCCAGGCGTCGCGGCAGGCGCCGGGCGAGCCCGGCAGGGCGAAAAGATAAGTCCCCTTGGCGACGCCCGCAGTGCAGCGCGACTGGATGGTCGAGGCGCCGATTTTCTTGTAGCTCAACATGCGAAAGAGCTCGCCGAAGCCCGGCACCGACTTTTCGTACAACGCCTCGAAGGCTTCCGGCGTCACGTCGCGCCCGGTAACCCCGGTGCCGCCGGTCGACAGCACGACGTCGATATCGGGATCGTCGATCCAGGCCTTGACCGCGGCCTGAATGCGGCCGACCTCGTCAGGTACTATGGCGCGGCCGGCGAGCTTGTGGCCGGCCTCGGTCAGGCGGTCGATCAGGGCCTGGCCCGAGCGATCGTCCGCCTCGCTGCGGCTATCGGAAACGGTCAGGACGGCGATGGATACCGGAACGAAAGCCCGGCTCTGGTCAATGCGAGTCATCTTCGGCCACCGAGATCGACGGGTTGCTTGTGGCAACGTAATAGGGCCAGTTGCCATCGGCAAGCGCGTGGAGGGTCGGCATGTGGCTGTGCAGCTGCTCGCTGTAGATCCAGTAGTTGGTCAGCACGTGCTCGACGAACTGCCGGGTCTCGCGCGAGGGCAACGATTCGACCAGGAGCAGTGGATCGTTGTCGTAATGGATGGTCTGGAGCCAGTGCTGCAGACCGCCCGGCCCGGCGTTGTAGGCGATGGCGAGAAAGACGAGATTGTCGCGCACCTCCGGGTGGCCGAGAAGCTGCTTCAGATAGCGCTGGCCGAGCCGGATGTTGAGATCCGGCTCGTAGAGCTTGGAGGCCGTCGCAACGCGCGCGTGCCCCTCGGCGACGGCATACGCCGTCTGCGGCATGAGCTGCATCAGGCCCTTGGCGCCGACCTGGCTGCGCGCCTCGACACGAAACGCCGATTCCTGACGCATGAAGGCATAGACCAGCGCCGGATCGAGGGTAAAGCCGCCGGTGGGTGCCCAGTGCGGCACCGGGAACAGCGCCGCGTCATAGGCCTCGCCATGATACTGTTGCCAGTATTTGCCGAGGGTCAAGGCCAGAGCCGGCAAGCGGAGCTTGGCCGCGAGATTGAGGAAATAGGCCCGCGCTTCCTCGTCGGCCGCGCCATAGAGGCGGCGGACTTCGTCGCTCGCGATCTGGTACTGCCCGACCTGCGCCAGGGCGCGCGCCTGCTCGACGCCGGGCAGCCGCGCCAGCGCCTCGCGCTGCTCGCGGGAGAAGGCCGGCAGGCTCCAATTGTAGAGATAGTTGACGTTGAGCCCGAGCTGGCGGCTGGCCAACAGGCCATAGAAGGTGCGCGGGTACTGCGCCGCGATGACCAGGAACTCGTTGACCCGCTGCGGCTCGCCATTCTTGAGATAGGCGCGTGCCGCCCAATAGGCGCCGGCCGAGCTCTGCCAGGAGGTCGCGTCCGGCGCGCGCACCAGGGCGGTGAAGCCCTTCGCCGCGTCGCCGATATGGCCGAGCCGCCACGCCGAGAGACCGGCGATCCAGTCGGCTTCGGCCACCGTGCCCTCGCTCGCCTTCACCGCCGCCTGGGCCAGCCGGTAGGCATCGCGGTCGCGGCCGGCGTAATAGCGGTCCGCCGCCACCCGTGCCAGCCAGCGGGCATGGTCGAGACGCGCGGGCGCAATATGAAACGTCGCGGCGCGGACCGGCGCGGCAACGTAGGGTCGTGGACCCTGGCTCGCCCAGGCGCCGAGCTCGGGCGCCGCCGGCGGCCGCGGCCGCGCCGCCCGGGCGGGCTTGCGGCTAAGCGCCAGGCGATAAATGCGATCCGCGCCGGGAAGCGAGGCGTAATGCTGGAGCCAGGAGGCGAGATCGCGATAGGTCGAATAGAAGCGCGGCGCCATGTAGCGCTGATAGAGCACATAGCCGAGCAGCACGCGGTTATGCACACGCGCGATTTCGCGATCGGCCTCGACCCATCGCGATTCCTTCTGCAGCTGGAAGATGGTTCGATAGCGGCCGACGTCGGCTGCCGACAGAACCGTCGAACCGATATTGTCCCCGCCGATGGCTCCCACCGTCGGCGCGGTCAGAACCGCATTCGACGGCGCAGCTTGTACGACCCTCAGGACCGCTACCAAGCTCACTGCCGCGGCGACAACGATCAAACCAAGCCGCCGCCGCGTCCTCGACGAGGCCGCTATGCTAGGCGCGGCTCTCATGGCGGGCGGTCATAAACTATTAACCTGCGGGCGGCAACCCCGACTCGCCGGCAAACTCCGATTTCCTGTGGATAATGAGCATTTTACAATATTTTTCCGCAAGTTAGCGGAAAAGGCTCAGGCGATCTTTGCGAAAATTTAACGAAATATGCGCTTAGCCGTCCGTTTTCGCCTTTATCGCCAGGAGGTCCTGCCAGGCCGCTTGCTTGTGCGCCGGCTGCCGCAGCAGGTAGGCGGGATGAAAGGTGGGCAAGGCGGGAATCGGCCCATCGGGGCCGGGATAGTCGAACCAGCGGCCGCGCAGGCGCGTGATCCCCTCGCTGACATCGAGCAGGGTCTGGGCCGCGACGCCGCCGAGGAAAACCAGCACCTTCGGCTTCACCAGCGCCACATGCCGACGCGCGAAGGGGGCGCAGATCGTGGCTTCCTCTTGGCTTGGATGGCGGTTTCCCGGCGGCCGCCAGAACACCACATTGGTGATATAGACGCTTTTGCGATCGCGGCCGATCGCCGCCAGCATACGATCGAGCAATTGACCACTCTCGCCGACGAAGGGCAGGCCGAGGCGATCTTCTTCGCGGCCCGGCGCCTCGCCAATCAGCATCACATCGGCCTCGGGATTGCCGTCGGCGAAGACCAGTTGCGTCGCGGTCCGCTTCAACGCGCAACCCTCGAAGTCCTGCAACGCCGCGCGCAACTCGGCCACGGTGCGGCAACTTTCGGCAAGCCCTTCGGCGGCGCGGCTCTCGGCGGTCGCGCTTTCGGCGACGGGCGCGGCAAGCGGCGCGCCGCCGCCGGGGCGGCCGGGGCGGCTTGGAGTCGGCAGAGCGGGCGGCAGCGCCGGCGCATCCGGTTCCCAGGGCGGCGCCTCCGACCCCGACCGACCCGGCTGTGGCTGTGGCTGTGGCTGTGGCTGTGGCTGTAGTTGCGGCTGCGGCTGCGACGCCGGCATGGGTGTCGGCCGCGGCGCGGCCGCGCGGAAGCGGTCTTGCGCGCTATCCGCCACGGCGACATCGGCGCCGGCATCGACGAGGAAGCGAAGCGCCGCAAAACGAGCCGGATCGAAAGGCATGGCGCAAGGCTATCACAGGCCTTTCGAGGACGGCCAGCGCCTTGCTTTTCGCCCCGCCACGCGGTAGTGACGGAAGACGTTTCCGGAAAGAGAATCGAACGATCCCAAATAAAGGTGCGCCCCCATGTCCCGCGAAGCGATGGAATTCGATCTCGTGATCGTCGGCGCCGGCCCGGCCGGACTTGCCGCCGCCATCCGCTTTAAGCAGCTATGCCAGGCGCAGAACGTCGAACGCTCGGTCTGCGTCATCGAGAAAGGGTCCGAGGTCGGCGCCCATATCCTCTCCGGCGCGGTGATCGATCCGGTCGCCTTGAACGAGCTGTTTCCCGATTGGCAGGACCGCGGCGCGCCGGTCAAGACCCCGGTGACCGACGACCAGTTCCTGATCCTCAGCGAGAATAGCGCCTTCCGCGTGCCGCATGCGCTGCTGCCGCCGCTGATGAGCAACCGCGGCGCCTATATCGTCAGTCTCGGCAACCTGTGCCGCTGGCTCGCGACCCAGGCGGAGGAACTTGGCGTCGAGATCTATCCCGGCTTCGCCGCGGCCGAGATCCTCTATCGCGAGGACGGCGGCGTCAAAGGAATCGCGACCGGCGACATGGGGGTGGGCCGCGACGGCAGCCATAAGCCGAGCTACACGCCGGGCATCGAGTTGCATGGCACCTACACCTTTTTCGCCGAAGGCGCTCGCGGCTCGCTGTCGCAGGAACTGATGGCGAAGTTCGGCCTGCGCGACGGCGTCGAGCCGCAGAAATACGGCATCGGACTGAAGGAGCTCTGGCAGGTCGATCCCGCCCGGCACAAGCCGGGCCTCGTGATGCACAGCCAGGGCTGGCCCCTGGACAGCGCCACCGGCGGCGGTTCGTTCCTATATCATCTCGAGGACAACCAGGTCGCGGTCGGCTTCGTCGTCCACCTCAACTACAAGAACCCGCACCTGTCGCCCTTCGACGAATTCCAGCGCCTCAAGCTGCATCCGGCGGTCAAGGACACCTTCGCCGGCGGCAAGCGGCTCGCCTATGGCGCCCGCGCCATCAACGAAGGCGGCCTGCAATCGGTGCCGAAGCTCACCTTTCCCGGCGGCGCGCTGATCGGCTGCGCCGCAGGCTTCGTCAACCTGCCGCGCATCAAGGGCTCGCACAACGCGATGAAGACCGGCATGCTCGCGGCCGAGGCCGCGTTCGACGCCTTCAAGGCCGGCGCCGAGCCCGGCGCCGAGCTCGCCGCCTATCCGGCCTCGGTTAAATCGTCCTGGGTGTGGCGCGACCTCCATAAGGTGCGCAACGTCAAGCCGGGGCTGAAATGGGGCCTGTGGCTCGGCACGCTCCACGGCGGCCTCAACATGTGGCTGAACGATCTTGGCCTCGGCTTTCTCGTGCCCTGGACGCTGCGCCACGGCAAGCCCGACAACGAAAGCCTGATACGCGCCGACCAGGCGCCGAAGATCGCCTATCCCAAGCCGGACGGCATCGTCACCTTCGACAAGCTGTCCTCGGTGTTCATCGCCAATACCAACCACGAGGAGGACCAGCCGGTCCATCTCCAGCTTCGCGACCCGGCGGTTCCGATCGAGATCAATCTGCCGCTCTATGACGCGCCGGAACAGCGCTACTGCCCGGCCGGGGTCTACGAGATCGTGCGAGAGGGCAACAACCCGCCGCGGCTCCAGATCAACGCCCCGAATTGCGTCCACTGCAAGACCTGCGACATCAAGGATCCGACGCAGAATATCCATTGGGTGGTGCCCGAAGGCGGCGGCGGCCCCAACTACCCGAATATGTAGGGCCCGCGACCTCGGACACGAAAAAGACGAAAGGCGATCGCGGGGCTCAAATAGCCGTTGCCACCGGCGTCCCGCTATTGTTTTGTTAGGCACATGAACATGCGTGTAACGGCGTGTCGGCACCCGTCTGGTATCATCGGACGAGGGCGTAGGGCGGTGCGCCTCGCGGCGCTCGCCGGTGTGCTTCTTCTCGCGGCTTGCGCCGCGCCGCAAGGCGCGCAAAGCGCGGCGCCGGCGGTTTTCGAATCACCCTACGGCAATTATCTCGCCGGCCAGTTCGCCCGCGGCCAGGGCGACATCAAAACTGCCGCCGCGTTCTTCGCGCGCGCTGCGGCGCAAGACCCGCAGAGCCTGTTCCTTGCCCGTAACGCGCTGGCGGCGCAGCTGATGCAGGGCAATTTCGCGGCCGCGCGGCCGCTCGCCCTGCGCATCCACGCCAAGAATCCCGGGCAAAGCCTCGCCAACCTGGTTCTCGGCGTGATCGCGCTCAAGGAAAACCGCCCGCAAGCGGCGCTGACCTATTTGAAGGCCATGCAGCCGGTCGGCCTCGAGTCGCTCACCGTGCCGATGCTCATGGCCTGGAGCGAAGCCGGCGCCGGCGATACCGCGGCCGCCCTAACCGCCCTGCAGCCGCTCGCTGGCGTTCCCGCCTTCGATCCCTTGCGCCAGTTCCACGCGGCGTTGATCGAGGACCTCGCCGGCAACAGCGCCAAGGCCGACGCGGACTATCGCGCCACCATCGCGAGCGGCGGCGAATCCGCCGAGGTCGTCGCGGCCTACGGCAATTTCCTCGAACGCCACGGGCGCAAGGACGCGGCACGGGCGCTGTTCAAGAATTTCCTTGCCGACCAGCCGCAGAATCCCGGCATCCAGGCGGCACTCAAGATGGTGAACACGCCGACGACGCCAAAACCGCTCGTCGGCAGCGCCTCCGCCGGCGCCGCCGAGGCGTTGTACGGCATCGCCGCCATCACCGAAGCCGATACCGGGCTCGGCGTCGGCTCGGTCTATCTCCGGATGGCGATCTACCTGCGCCCGGATTTCACCTTTGCCCATCTCCTCCTCGCCGATGTCTACGAGAGCGCCGGCGATTGGCGCCACGCGATCGAGGCCTATGACGGAATCCCCGCCGATTCGCCCTATCGCTGGAGCGCCGACCTCAGGATCGCCTGGGGCCTCGACCAACTGCACGAAACCGACCGGGCGGTGGCCCTGCTGCGAAAGCTGGTCAAGGCCGACCGGCAGCGCACCGAGGCGCTCTCAACCCTCGGCGACATTCTGCGCGGCGAGGACAAGTTCAAGCAGGCGGTCGCCGCCTATAGCGAGGCGATCGCGCGTTTGAAGCCGGAGACCAGCAACGACTGGTCGCTGTTTTACGCGCGCGGCATCGCCTATGAGCAATCGCACGACTGGCCGAAGGCGGAAGCTGATTTCCTGAAAGCCCTCCGGCTCAACCCCAACCAGCCCTATGTGCTGAACTATCTCGGCTATTCCTGGGTGGTCCGCGGCACCAACCTGGAAGAGGCGCAGCGCATGATCCAGCGCGCGGTGGCGCTAGCGCCCGACGACGGCTTCATCGTCGATAGCCTGGGCTGGGCCTATTACCATCTCCACGAATATAAGCGCGCGGTGGCCGAGCTCGAGCGCGCGGTGGCCTTGAGTCCGGAAGATCCCACCATCAACGATCACTTGGGCGACGCCTATTGGCGGGCCGGCCGGCACGAGGAAGCCCGCTATCAATGGCAGCGCGTGCTGACCTTGAAGCCGAAGCCCGAGGATATTCCGATCCTGAAGCGCAAGATCGCCATTGGGCTGGGCGAGAGCGCCGGCCTCAACCTGCGGCACGCGGCGCGGGTCGTCCAAGCCGGAAGCTGACGCGACCGTGGCGGCGGCACGAGGCACGGAGGCCGCGCCCGCGCCCGCGCCCGCGCCCGCAACCGTGGCGGACGCGCCGGCCAAGATCAATCTGTTCCTGCACGTCACCGGCCGCCGCGCCGACGGCTATCACCTGCTCGACAGCCTGGTGGTTTTCGCCGCCGTCGGCGATCGGCTCGAGGCGCGGCCCGCGACGGCGCTCACGCTCCGTCTCGCCGGGCCTTTCGCCGCGGCCCTAAACGGCGCCGACAATCTCGTTCTCAAGGCCGCGCGCGCGCTGCAGGCGGCGGCGGCCATCGCCGCCGGCGCCGACATCACCTTGCACAAGGAACTGCCGGTCGCCTCCGGCATCGGCGGCGGCTCGGCCGACGCCGCGGCGACGCTTCGCCTCCTCGCCCGGCTGTGGCGGATCGAAGAGTCGGCGCTCTTGGCCGGCCTCGCGCCCAGCCTCGGCGCCGACGTGCCGGTCTGCCTCGCCGGCCTGCCCTGCCGCATGTCCGGCATCGGCGAGGTGCTGCAGCCGATCGCCGACCTGCCGCGGCTTTTCCTCGTGCTCGCCAATCCCGGCCGACCGCTCGCGACCAAGGCGGTTTTCGCGCGCCGCGAGGGCGCTTTCTCCGCCGCCGCGCCGCCATCGCCGAGCGGCGCCGAGGCGGCCGCCTTCGCCGCCTATCTCGCCACGACGCGAAACGATCTCGAGGCGCCGGCCTTGGCGCTCCTGCCCGTGATCGGCGAGGTGCTGGCGGCGCTCCGCGCGCAAGCCGGCTGCCTGCTTGCCCGGCTTTCCGGCAGCGGCGCGACTTGTTTCGGCGTTTTCGCCGAAAAGGCCGCGGCCGAGGCGGCGGCAGGGCGGCTTGCGGCCAAGCACGCCGATTGGTGGCTGCGGGCGACGCCGGTCCTGGCCAGACAGCCGGCGTAGTTCGTGACGCCGGCCGCGGCATAAGGCTGGCACGGCCGCGCCGCCCGCGTTATATGTTCTGCCGCGTCGCGCTTGGGGCGTAGCCAAGTGGTAAGGCACCGGATTTTGATTCCGGCATTCGGAGGTTCGAATCCTCCCGCCCCAGCCAGCGCGCCGGTCCGATCCTTCCGATCCGATCTTTCTCAGGCAGCGAAGACGAAGGCAGCCATCGACAAGCTGCCGCCGGTGTAGCCGCGAAACAGCGGCCGGCCCGGCGTCGCGCCGCCGGCGCCGAAAGTGAAGTGCAGCGGCAGGAGATGCTCGTCGGTGGGATGGGCCTCCCGCGCGCCCGGCGCGCGATCGCGGTAATCGGCGAGCGCCGCTTCGTCGCCCGCCACCACGGCCGCTTCGAGCCAGGCGCTGAAATCCTCCGCCCAGTCCGGCGTCGCCGAACTGCCCGCCTGGCGCCGCAGCGCGAGGTCGCGGAGGTTATGCACGGCGCCGCCCGAACCGATGACCAGCACGTTGGCAGCGCCGAGGGAGGCCAACGCGCGGCCGAGCGCGATGTGATGCGCCGGCCCGAGATCGGGCTGGATCGCGATCTGCGCCACCGGAATCTCGGCCCCCGGCCACATCATACGGAGCGGCATCCAGGCGCCGTGATCGAGGCCGTAATCGCCATCGAGGCCGACGGCAAAGCCCGCTGCTTCGAGCGCGGCGGCGGCATCGCGCGCCACGCCGGGCGCCCCCGGCGCGGGATAGGTCAGCCGGTAGAGGCTTTCGGGAAAGCCGTAGAAGTCGTGGATCGTCTCGGGCCGTTCCGCGAGCGAGACCCGGGGCGCGGCGGTGGTCCAATGGGCGGAGGCGCACAGGATCGCCCCGGGTCGGCCCCACCGGGCGTCGATCTCACCGCCGAGGCCAGCGAAAAACGCCGTCGCCGGGCTGGATTCAAGCGGCAGCATGGGCGAGCCATGGCTGACAAACAAGGCCGGTTGGCGGGGCATGGCGAGACCTAGGGGATACTGCAGCAAGCGGGTCAAATAGGCGCGCCGACCGGGCGATCGGCGAAGAACGTAAAAATAGGCAAAAACAGTGGCGAGATCAATCGAGCCAAGAGCGAACCCGCCCGCCGAAGTGGCGCTTGGCGGCGCGGGGCGCTTGTGCTAGAGCTTGATCCTCTCGCGTCGTACGGACGCGGGAGGCGGACCGAGCTTGCTGCCGCCGCGCCCGCGCGAGATGCGGCGAAAGCGGGGATTGGCGAGGTCGAAACTGGCGGCCGGTCGGGCGGACGCGCGAAGCAACCCGGACCGATGCCGCTCGAAAGGACGTCATGCACGCCTACCGTCGCAGAGGCCGACGAAGCTAAACCACCGCCGGCGGGCGATCCGGAGCGCCGCTCCCGATTCCCGCCCCGAGCGGCGACGATCTTTTCCGCCTCCCCATCGCCTTGCGACCGGAACCCATCCATGTTCACCATTGTGCCCGAGCGGCCCGACGACGGCCCCCGCATCGAGACCCTTCTCGACCTTTCCTTCGGCGCCGACCGGCACGGCCGCACCGTCTATCGCTTGCGCGCGGGCGTAGCGCCGGTCGCGGCGCTCTCCTTCGTCGCGCTCGACGAGGCCGGCGTGCTGCAGGCAAGCATCCGCTATTGGCCGATCGAGATCGGCGGCAAGCATCCGGCTTTGCT
>JAJYTL010000285.1 GCA_021793055.1 Pseudomonadota bacterium | reverse complement strand
CCGCCGTTGCCGCCGGTGACGATCGCGACCTTACCTTCGAGATTGAACATGGCCCCTCCCGGAAAAGACAAGACACTCTAAAGCAATATCGGCCGGCGTCGACCTGGCCGGAACCGGCAATCACCGGTTCCGGGGGCCGTCACAAGACGCGGATATTCTTGAACTGCCAGGGATCGCTGGGGTCGAGATCTTCCGCGAACAGGCGGCCGCGGTCGTCGAGCGGCGTCCACTCGCCCCACACCCCCGCCATTTCGCCGAGATAGGGGACGGAAATGTCGAGGATGCGGCGGAAATCCGCCTCGTCCGGCTCGACGATGCCGAGGCGCGGATTTTCCAGCGCCCAGATCAGGCCGGCCAGGACCGCCACCGTCACCTGCAGGCTGGTCGCGTTGTTATAGGGCACGAGGCGGCGCGTCTCGTCGACGTCGAGGCGCGAGCCGTACCAATAGACGCCCTTGTCGTTGCCCATCAGCAGGACGCCCAGTTCGTCGATGCCGCCCGGGTTGATCTCGTCCATGAGGAGACGCTTTTCCTCCTGAAGACGCCAATTCTTGCCGGCCAGTTCGTGCAGCGAGAGGACGGCGTCGTCGCAGGGGTGATAGGCGTAGTGTACCGTTGGGCGATAGAGGGCGCGTCCCGCCTCGGCGACGGTCAGGTAATCCGCGATCGAGATCGATTCGCCATGGGTGATGAGAAAGCCGTGATAGGGCCCTTCGAGCGGGGTCCAGCTCCGAACCCGCGTCGCAGCGCCGGGCCGGTTGAGATAGATGGCCGCGCCGCTGCCGAAATCGTGGCGCGCCGCGTCCGGCGGCAGGTGCTTCTCGTGGGTGCCCCAGCCAAGCTCGGCCGGCTGCGAGCCTTCGCTGAAGAAGCCGTCGATCGACCAGGTGTTGACGAATTCGCCGGGCCGCTTCGGCAGGCTCGAAATCTGGGTGTCGCGTTCGGCGATGTGAATGGCCTTGATGCCGAGTGCGCGGGCGAGCGCGGCCCATTCCGCCCGGTTTGCCGGAGCGGCGGCGCCGTAGCCGGTGTCGCGGGCGACGTCGAGCAGGGCCTGTTTCGCGAAATGCGAGACCAGGCCGGGATTGGCGCCGTGCGTGATCAACGCGGTCGGCGCGTCCGGGTATTTGGCGCGGAGGGCGAGCGCGCTTTCGCGCAGCGCGTAGTTCGATCGCTGCGAGGGCGACAGGCTTGTATCGGTATATCCGCCGGGCCAGGGTTCGATGCAGGTATCGAGGTAGAGGGCGCCGGCGGCGAAACAGAACTCGATCAGCGCCACGCTCGATACGTCGACCGAAAGATTCAGCAGAAAGTCGCCGGGCCCGAGAAGCGGCGTCAGCACGGCGCGGTAATTCTCGCGGGTCAAGGGTATGACCAGGAACTTGACGCCGAGCGAGCGGGCCTCCGGGTGGCCACGCTCCTCGGCGGTGACCACCGTGATCTGCGACGGCGCCATCCCGATATGGCGCAGGATCAGCGGCAGCACGCCCTGGCCGATGGAGCCGAAGCCGACGATGACCATACGGCCGGCAAATTTGAGATGCTTTTTATCGGTCATGGCGACAAATCTCCCGCGCGATACCCGCCCGCAGCGCCGCCTCACGATTAGGGATCGCCGGCCTGCGCGCCAGGGCAAAAAATCGGCGCGTCACGCCGCCCGCGGCAGGCGGCGGGCGGGCATGGGCGCCGGCTGACTTCGTCGTCCCTGTTGATAGAGGTTATCTCCGCGGCAGGGAAGCCTTGGTTGCCTTGGCGCTATACGAAAGGATCGGGCCGGCTGTCAATCCTGGCCGGCGCGCCGCGCCGGCACGTCGCGCGGCTCGCGTTGCATGGCGATGGCCGCCAAGCCGCGGCGATCGAGGATCTCAATATGGCGCCGGTTCTTGAGAGCCAGTATCCCGTCGCTTTCGAGGGCGCGGAGGGACCGGCTCACGGCCTCGATCGATATGCCGACATAATCCGCGATATCGGACCGCCGCATCGGGAGATAGATTTCGTCGGCGTTTTCGCCGCGGGAGATTTGCTGGTTTTCCAGCATCTGAAGGAACAGCGCCAACTTGGTCGCGGCACGGTGCTGGCTGAGCAGGAAGGCGTGGCGTTGCGCCTCCCTGAGATCGTGCACCACCTTGGAGATGACGTGGAACTCGATCTCGGCGTCCTTCTGCAACCGCGTCTTGAGGGCGGCGGCGGGGATGCGATAGGCGGTGACCGGAGTCACCGCCCTGGCCGAATTGACGTAGTTTCCTTCCTCCATGAGGCCGATCAGATCGCCGGGAAACAGAAAGGCGGCGATGTGCTCGCGTTCGCCCGCGAGCACGCGGTAGGATTTCACCACGCCGCAAACGATGTTGAACACCGAATCCGCCGCCTCGCCTTGGCGGTAGATTTGCTCCCCCTTGGCGAAGCGGACGATCGAGGAGATGACGGCGAGCCGCGCGCGCTCTTCCTCCGTGAGGAGCTGCATCCGCAGGCCGCCGGCCGCGCCCCATAAGGCCGTGGCGGCGATGGCGGGGCCGCCGCCGGGCGGCTCGGACGGAAGAATACGAGTTCGTGCGTCCATCTTGACCTCACAATCGCCACCGCCGGCCAGCCCGATGCCACCGGCCCAACAGTATAACTTTGCGCCTCGGGATCGGGCCGAGCGTTGATCCGGATCAAGTATTTTGACGGCGAGCCGCTGGCCAGACCGCATTTCCTCTTCTAATATTGATGTGCATAAGGCGTGGCTGGTCCATGATCAAATGGGGAGAGGGTTTCTCGCCAACAGGCAGGTGGGCGCAGGAGCTCTTGCGGGTCGCGATATGGTCGGGGATAGCGAAAAAATGGCCGAGGGCCGTGATGCGCAAGCGACGGAACTGGTCCGCGACCTGATCGAGGCGCTGACCGCGGTCGGCAATTACCTTGCCGCCGCGCGACGCGCCACGGCTTCCGGTCCGGCAAACGGCGCCGCGCCGCCGCCTTCGGTGGCGACGAACCCCGATCGCCTTCTGGAAAGCGGCGTCGGCCAGTTTGAGCGCGCCGCCGCCGCCGCGGGCCGCTTGCGCGATTTGCTTTACGTCGACACGCCAACCGGCAAGAAGAACGGGGCAGGCGACGCCCCTTGAGCGCCGCTGCCCTGGTCCCGTATCCCGCCCAAATCCGCCGCTTGCCACGGCGCGCGAAGGCCGGCTATGAAGGCTGGGCGCCGCGGGTGCCGTTGCGGTGCCCGTGCCGCCCCGCCCCGACAGGAAGCCGCCGATGAAATGCGCCATCGTTCCCGTTACCCCATTTCAGCAGAATTGCTCCGTCATCTGGAGCGAAACCACCAAAGAGGGCGCGGTCGTCGATCCGGGCGGCGATCCGGAGCGGGTGCTGGCCGCGGTCGAGACGCATGACGTCCGGTTGACCAAGATCCTGATCACCCACGGCCACGTCGATCACGCCGCCGCCACCGCGGATCTCGCCGAAGCCTTGAGCCTGCCGATCGAAGGACCGCATAAGGCCGACAAGTTCTGGATCGACGCCCTGCCCGAGGCGGCGGCGCGTTATGGCTTTCCGCCGGCTCGCGCCTTCACGCCCGATCGCTGGCTCGTCGGCGGCGACACCGTGACGCTCGGCGATCTCACGTTGGACGTGATCCATTGCCCCGGCCATACCCCGGGGCATGTCGTGTTCCTGCATCGGCCGTCGCGTCTGGCGCTGGTCGGCGACGTTCTGTTTCAGGGCTCGATCGGCCGCACGGATTTCCCGCAGGGCGATCACGAGGCCCTGATCCGCTCGATCCGCGATCGGCTGTTTCCCCTGGGCGACGATATCGTCTTCGTGCCCGGACACGGCCCGACCTCAACTTTCGGCGCCGAGCGCCGGAGCAATCCCTACGTCAGCGATCTCGCCGTGGGCGCGGCCTGAGGCGGCGGCGCGCCGCGAGGGCGCGGGCGCCGACGATCGAGATCACCAGAAAGGGCAGCAGGGCGGCGCCGAGAAAGGCGCCGTGAAAGCCGCTAAGAAAGGCACCGGCCGCCGTTCGGCCGGCATGCCGCGCCGCGGTTTCGAAAGCATGGGAGGCGAGCATGAGGAGCGTCGCGCCGGCGACGATGCCGAGCGTGCGGCCGAGCATGGCGAGGCTGCCGGCGACGCCGCGCTGCTCCCGGGGCAGCGTCGCCGCGGCGAGATCGAGATAGGCGACCTGAAAGAACCCGAGGCCGAAGCCCTGGAGGAACAAGGTCGCGAGCACCGTCGTCACCGCCGTGTGGCCGCCCCATCGGGCGGCGAGCGCAAGGCCGACGCCGAGGATGCCGGCGCCGGACAGCGCGAGACGCGCCGCCGAAATGCGGCCGAGCAGCCGGCCGCAGAGCCAGGACGAGGCCATGGTCCCGATGGGAAAGACGGCGAGCACCGTGCCGGCGACAACGATCGGCAGGCGGGCTTCGCGCAAAAGGTAGTAGGGACCAAGCAGAAGCGGCGCGAAGCCAGCGAGATTGACCATCACGCTGGCGGCGCTCAAGCCGGCGAATCCAGATCGGAA
>JAJYTL010000284.1 GCA_021793055.1 Pseudomonadota bacterium | reverse complement strand
GCGACGGCGGTCCGCGACGCCAACGCCAATATCGGCGATATCGACGATCCTCGGCATCTTTCTGTCTCCCAAATATTGTGGCCGTCCATCGCGCCCGGCCGGCTTCGGGACGCGACAAGGCTATACCGGTTCCGCGCCCGCCGGAAGCGCCGCGCACGCCTCATCCGGCCGCGACGGCTATTCGCCGGTTTTCAGCAACAGCCCGCGCTCGCGCGCGGCGCGGAAAAAACCGAGAAAGGCGAGAATGCCGGCGACAAGATAGAGCGCGTCCAACAGCCCGCCCTGCCACATCAGGCCATAGGGCACGCGGTGGTCGCGGAGAATCTCCCGCATGCCCTCGAAGACATAGCTCGACGGTAGCGCCCAGGAGAGCGGCTGCAACCAGGCCGGCAGGACCGAGACCGGATAATAGATACCGCTCACCGGCGCGAGCGCGAAGGTCAGGGCCCAGGCCAGCGTCTCGACGCTTTGCCCGTAGCGCATGATCAGCCCCGAGATGGCGAGCCCGACGGCCCAGCCCATGACGCCGAGAAGGATCAGAAACGCCACCAGCGGCAGGCCCAGGCTGGCCAGATTGAAGCCGAAGAACAGCGCCGCCATGACCACCGCCGGCAGCACGCCGATAATGGTGCGAAGCCCGCTCATGGCGATCAGCGCCGCGACCATTTCCAGGGGCCGGAGCGGGCTGATGAAGAGATGGCCGAGATTGCGCGCCCAGACCTCCTCAAGGAACGAGATCGAGACGCCGAGCTGGCTGCGGAACAGCACGTCCCAAAGCAGCACCGCGGCCAGAAGGACGCCGAAGGCCTGCGCCACATAGGTGGTCTGGCGCACCAGGAACTCGGTCATGAAGCCCCAGGTCAGCATCTGCACCGCCGGCCAGTAGGCCAGTTCGAGGATGCGCGGCACCGAGCCCCGCAGCACGTACCAGTGGCGGAGAATCATGGCGCCGGTGCGACGAAACGAGAACAGCGCCTCGCCGCTGCGGTAGGCAATCTCGTCCGGCGCGCTCATTCCGCCGCCCTTTCGTCGCCGCGGCGGCCGCGCGCGATGTCGAGAAAGACCTCTTCGAGGGTGTTGCGGCCATAGCGCTCGATCAGCGCCTTGGGCGTGCCGTGATCGACCAGCCGGCCGGTTTTCATCATCAGGACGTCGTCGCAAAGGCGCTCGACCTCGGCCATATTATGCGAGGCGAGCAGGAAGGTCGCGCCGGTCTCCTTCTGGTAGCGGCCGAGATAGCCCCGCACCCAATCGGCCATGTCGGGATCGAGGGAGGCGGTCGGCTCGTCGAGAAGCAGGAGCCGCGGCCGGTTGACCAGGGCCTTGGCGAGCGCGACGCGGCTCTTCTCGCCGGCCGAAAGCTGGCCGAAGGGGCGATCGAGGAAACGGACGAAATCGAGCTCCGCGGCCAATTCCGCGATCCTTTCCCTTGCCTTGCGAACGCCATAAAGCTTGGCGTAAATGTAAAGGTTGTGCCGCACGGTCAGCCGGTAAGGCAGATCGAGATAGGGCGAGGAGAAGTTCAATCGCGCCAGCACCCGGTTGCGATGGCGGATCATGTTCTCGCCGAGGACGGTTATGTCGCCGGTTGTCGGCAGCAGCAGGCCGAGAAGCATGGCGAGCGTAGTGGTCTTGCCCGCCCCATTGGCGCCAAGCAGCGCGACCGCGTGGCCGACGGGCACGGTGAAGCTCACGGCGTCGACGGCGACGACCGGGCCGAAGCGCTTGCCGAGATTTTCAACTGCGATGGCGGGTTCGCTCATGGGTAGTTCCCAATATGGGGTAGGAAAGGGCTTTTCGCCAGCGGCGGCGATGGTTTCGCCGCCCGCGGCCACCGGGTGCCCGCGATGACGGCGCTCGCCCCCGGCGCGCCGCCCCGCGCCGCCGCCTGGACCCCCGGTCGGCTGGCGCTGACCGTCACCGCCGGCCGGCGGCTTCGCCTGCGGACCCTGGTCCTGATCCATTGGCTCGCCCTCGCCGGCCAGACGCTGGCGCTGCTGTTCGTCCATTTCGGGCTCGGCTTCCACCTGCCGCTTGCGCCGGCGCTGTCGGTGGTCGGGATTTCGGTCATCGTCAATCTGGGGTCCTTCGCCCTGTTTCCCGCCTCCTACCGACTGCACGAGACCGGCGCCGGACTTTATCTTGGCTTCGACATCGTGCAGCTGGCGGTGTTGCTGTACCTGACCGGCGGCCTGGAAAACCCGTTCGCGCTTCTGTTCCTTGTGCCGGTGACGATTTCAGCGACGATCTTGAGCCTGCGCAGCACCGTGGCGCTCGGCCTGCTCGGGGTCGTCGCGGTCACCGTTCTCGGCCTCGTGTTCCAGCCACTGCCCTGGGGCGCCGGCGGCCTGGTCCTGCCCACCGTCTACATCGCCGGCACCTGGGCGGCCATCGTCCTCGGCATCTGTTTCCTCTCGATCTACGCCTGGCAGGTGGCGGCGGAGACGCGACGCATGTCGGACGCCCTCGGCGCGACCCAGCTCGCGCTCGCCCGCGCGCAGCAGCTCTCGGCGCTCGGCGGGCTGGCGGCGGCGGCGGCGCACGAGCTTGGCACGCCGCTCGGCACCATCGTCCTGGTGGCGAAGGAGATCGCCCGCGAACTGCCGCCGACCTCGCTCCTGGCCGAAGACATTTCGCTCCTGGTCGATCAGGCGGAGCGCTGTCGCGACATCCTGACCCGCCTCAGCCATCGCCCGGAAAAGGCGGAGGACGCCTTCGCCTATCTGCCGCTCACGGCGCTGGTCGACATGGCGGCGTCGCCCTGCCGCCGCGACACCACCGAGCTCACCATCACGCCGGTCTCGGATGGCGCCCCGCCGATCATCGGCCGGCAGCCGGAAATCCTGCACGGGCTCGGCAACCTGATCCAGAACGCGCTCGATTTCGCCCGTGCCGAGGTGGTCATCGCGCTTGCCTGGGACGTCAACTGGATCCGCATCCTGGTGCGGGACGACGGGCCCGGCATCCGGCCGGAGATCATCGGCGCGCTCGGCGATCCCTATATCACGAGCCGCGCCGACCAAGGCGGCATGGGCCTCGGCGTCTTCATCGCCAAGACCCTGCTCGAGCACACCGGCGCCCAGGTCACCTTCGCCAATCCGCCCTCGGGCGGCTGCGAGGTTGCCATCCAATGGCGCCGTGGCATAGTGGAAGCGCCCCCCGAACGCCGGAGCGGTAGCGAACAGTGGTAGACTTCGGGGAGATCGCCGGTGAATGACAGCGTGAACAACAAGCGCAGCCTTCTGATCGTCGACGACGACGAGCCCTTCCGCAGCCGCCTCGCGCGGGCGATGCAGAACCGGGGCTTCGCCGTCACGGCGGCCGATTCGGTGGCCGGCGGCATCGCCGCGGCGCGCGCCCATCCGCCGTGCTTCGCGGTGGTCGATCTCAGGCTCGGCGACGGCAGCGGGCTCGACGTGGTCTCGGCCTTGCGCGAGGACCGGCCCGATTGCCGCATCGTCGTGCTCACCGGCTACGGCAATATCGCGACCGCGGTCGCGGCGGTGAAGGCCGGCGCGGTGGACTATCTCGCCAAGCCGACCGACGCCGATCACATCGAGGCGGTGCTTCTCACCACCGAGGGCAAGCGGCCGAAACCGCCGGAACAGCCGATGTCGGCCGACCGGGTGCGCTGGGAGCATATCCAGCGCATCTACGAGCTTTGCGACCGCAACGTCTCGGAAACCGCGCGCCGGCTCAACATGCACCGACGCACTTTGCAACGGATACTGGCCAAGCGCTCGCCGCCCTGAGGCATGAGACACGGGGGCGCAAGGCCGGCGACGCGATCCCCCGCGCCCCACGACCAGCGACCAGCGCCCCGCGAACGGCGCCCACACTTGCCGCTGGAGATTGCCGGGCGATTGATGTAACCGCAAAGGCTGATGATCTTGTCCCAGACCGCTCCCCCGACCACCGATTTCTCGCGCGCCCGGGTCCTCGTGATCGGAGACGTCATGCTCGACCGCTATGTCTACGGCCGGGTCGAGCGCGTTTCCTATGAAGCGCCGATCCCGGTTCTTGCCATTGAGCGCGAGGAGGTCATGCCGGGCGGCGCCGGCAACGTCGCACGCAACATCGCGGCGCTCGGCGCGACGGCGGTCCTGATCGGCCTCGTCGGCGCCGACCCCGCGGCGGCATTGCTGCGCGAGCGGCTGAAATCCGAGGGCCGCATCGTCGACCGGCTGGTGGTCGACGCCGAGCGGCCGACCACCACCAAGACCCGCTACGTCGCCGGCAGCCAGCAGCTGTTGCGCGCCGACGGCGAAAAGCCGGCGCCGACCCAAGGCAAGCTCGCCGAGGCGCTGCTCGCCGCCTACGCCGCCGAGCTTGCCGCCGCCGACGTCGTCGTGGTCTCGGATTACGCCAAGGGCGTGCTGAGCGACGCGGTGCTGAAATCCTGCATCGCGCTCGCGCGCCAGAACGGCAAGCAGGTCCTGGTCGACCCGAAAAGCCGCGACTTCCGCCGCTACGCCGGCGCCTCGGTGCTGAAGCCGAACCGCGAGGAAGTGCG
>JAJYTL010000283.1 GCA_021793055.1 Pseudomonadota bacterium | reverse complement strand
GAGCGTCATCATGGCCGCCTTCACACATCTCAACCCCGAGGGAAGCCGCTTCAGCGATGGCACTTATGGGGTGCTTTACGCGGCCAACGATCTCGACACCGCGATCGCGGAAACAGCTTACCACCGCGAGCGCTTCATGCGTGCCACCGGCGAGGGCCGCATGGAATTGGACATGCGGGTCTATCTCGTCGATCTCGATGGACAGCTTCACGATCTGCGCGGTCAGAGGACGGCCCAACCGCTTGTCTATCACAACGATAACTATGCAGGCGGCCAGCATTTGGCGAAAGCACTCCGCAACGAAGGCTCGAACGGCATCGCGTACGATAGCGTCCGTCGCGCGGCTGGCGAGTGCGTGGCAATCTTTCGCCCCCGCCTACTCTCAAACGCCCGTCAGGAACGGCATCTTTGTTATGTCTGGGACGGGCGACAGATCCGATCCGTCTATGAGAAGCGGCCGCTTGGCGGAGACAGTTGCCCCTAAGCAGCCGCTCGCGGGCCTCGGGGCGCGTCGAATTCGGCGAGGGTAGGTGGCCCTTTTTCGAGTAAAATAAGCGGCTCATTTTTTCATAAAGGCAGCAAGCAAGGTGCTACAAGCGGCACCCGTTCATCAGCATACACGCGCGGAAACCCCGGCCTTCAGGCGGCGGATGAAGCGCGTCCCGTTGCTGTTGATGTTAAGCTGTGGTACAAAAGGAGAACACGCTGCTCGGTAGGGGCCGAACGACGCGCTCTTGATCGGCTCTGAATGAAGCAAGGCAGACCCGTAGTGAGTATCATCACATTCAAATTTCGCGTCAAAGATTCTGTTGCCGGAAAGTACCTGGAACGGCATTCCTGTGGCTGTAATTTTGTCTGGAACTTCTGCGTTGCCACACAGCGAGAAGCCGAGCGTCGCTGCGTCGCCAATCGTATCCTCCGCTGGCCGACGGCCTTCGATCTGATCAAATTGACGACCGGCGTTGCCGAGGACCTCGGCGTTCACTCTGACACGGTTTCCGCCATCTGTCGCCAGTTCGTCGTGAGCCGCGATACGCATAGGCGCTGCCCCCGATTTAGAGCCAGCCAGGGCTCCAAACGGGCGCTGGGTTGGGTGCCGTTTATTCCGCGCGCCATAAGGGTGGGGTCCGGTGAACTGACTTATCTTCGGCGTCGATTCCGGTTCTGGCAACACCGTGAGATTGAGGGGACCTTCAAGGCTGGCGCTTTCGTCCAGGATGCTCGCGGGCGCTGGTACGTGTCGTTTCAGTGCGAGGTTGCCGACGATCTTCCGTCCGGTAATGGCGAGATCGGAATTGATCTCGGTCTCAAAGCCCTCGCCACAATGAGCGACGGGAGCAAGATTGAAACGCCTTGCCTTTACAGAGCAGAACAGGAAAGCCTCGGGCGTGCCCAACGTGCCGGAAATAAGAAACGGGTTCGGGCGATTCATGCCAAAATCGCGAACCGGAGAAAGCACTTTCTTCACGTCGCCAGCAAGAGGCTGGCGGATGAAAATAGTTTGATCGTCGTCGGCAATGTGAACGCTGCCAAACTTGCAAAGACACGGATGGCGAAATCCGTGCTCGATGCCGGTTGGAGCAGCTTCCGCGCTATGCTGCGATACAAGGCTGCCAGAAGGCGGGCGGTGTATGTCGAAGCCGAGGAACGATGGACTTCCCAGACCTGTTCTGAATGCGGAAGCATCAGCGGGCCGAGAGGCTTGAAAGGTCTCGGAGTAAGAGCCTGGAATTGTGAGTGCGGTGCTTCGCATGATCGTGATGTCAACTCCGCTCGGTTAATTCTGCGCTCGGGCCGGAACGTCGGCTTCCATTTGACGGAAAGCCCCGTCCTTTAGGGCCGGGAAGGCGTTACCCATTGCCATCAGTTCGTCACAGCGAGTGAGGGGAGAGGAGGCGTATCTTACCTGGGCTAGGTGTTCCTTTTCGAAGGAAGCGGTGTAATCTCTTGTGGCTGATCGACGTTGGGACAGCCCTCACACCATGCCGCAAGCAGACCATCACCGGGCGTCACTTGATAGCCGGATTCAGACCTGATTGTGATCGACGGGCAGATTTCAGTAACTCACTGGAACTCTGGTGCCTTGGGAAAAGAGACGTCGTCCGCATGATGACACCGCCGCCTAGTCCGCCGCTCGCGAGTGCGGCACCCTTTGCGGCGCCACTGCGCGTCATGGCGTTTGCCCTGCTCATCTGGGCGATGCTGTTTCACCCGCACCGCGCAGATGCCGCCATTGCCCTGAAACTCCTTCCGGATAGGGACGTCACGGTCCAATACACTGTGACCGCGCCGGGTCGGCAGCCGCACGATTACGATGTCTCGTTTAGCGCTGAGAGCAAACGGCTCCGTATCGACGATCCAGCGCGCGGTCTCTGGTTTCTGGTTGATCTCCGCACTGCCGGAGTGATGATGGTGGTGCCGACGATGCGCGTGGTGGTCACCGCGCCGGACATCGCCAATTTGACGGCGATCCTGCAAAGCGCCAAAGCCGCTCGGTTTACTCCTATAGGACAGGCGACCATCGCCGGGTTGCGCTGCACGCGCTACTTGGTCCTCAGCAAACAGGTGACCGGAACAACCTGCCTTACTCACAATGGCATCGCACTTGCCGTGTCCGGAAAGGATTCGCACGGATCAGCCCAGGTAATCGCGGACTCGGTAACAGAGGCCACGATACCGATCGGCAGTTTGGTCCCGCCACCGGGCTTCTCAACCGTCGCGCTACCGCGGGGCACAATTTCGGCCTTGCTAGGGAAGTAAACCGCGCCGGGGGCCGCCGGCCGTTCACGCCCGAACGCCGAGAACTGCGGTCTGATGTCGATATGCCGTTCGAGCGCGCAGCCAGACACCGTTCCTTCTGAGGACTTCTGCTTGAGGAAGGGCGCATATTTCAGCGGCCAGCTTTGCATCCGGGTTGATCTTGCGTATGTCCGTGGAAGGGCAGCTTTCGCCACCTTCTCCGCCAATCGCCCACGGGATTGCGTTCAGTAATCCCAACACCAACGCGGGCGTGCATCGCTCAATCCCGACGGTCCGCCGGGCAGATACTCTCTCCAGAACACGCCTCTTGCTTTGTTGGCGTTTGTGAGTTCGAGCCGCGTTTACGATCCGGTGCTCCTTCCAGTGGGTCATCGCCATTGAACCGCTGACAGGTTTTCCGCGTCGGCGATCGGTTTCGCACTCAGCGCAATCGCCAACACGGAGGCTCCCATGTCCACTCTCGATACCCTGACCCTCGCCAGATCCCTCGAACACGCCGGCTTATCCCGGACCGCGGCCGAGGCCGTCGCGCTCGCCGCTGCCAAGGCACTCTCCGGAAAGCCGCCAAAGCGCCGCGATGTCGCGAAGGCGCTGGCCGATGCCGCTCTTCCCGCCACCACAGTCGAGGCCCTCGGATGCATCTTTCACGAGCTCAGGCTCCCAAAGGCCGGGGCGATCGTCGATACGCTTCCTCCGGCGCGAAGGCTGGAGGCCGCGGGGATGGCCTCGTCCCAGACGGCGCTCCTTCTTCTCGCCTTCCTGTACGACAGGGAACCCTCGGAGCCCTCTTGGGCGATCTTCAGCACCGCCCGCACCGCCCGGAAACTGGAGACGGCGGGATTGCAGCCGCCCGCCGCGGAAGCCCTTGCCCGTTTCCTCTACAGCGCCCGTAAGGGCGGGAAGCCCGATAGCCTGTCCGTCGCCCGCGCGCTCGAGGCCCGCGGCATGGCTGCCGCGCAAGCCGAGGCCGTGGCCTTTGGCTTCCTGCGCGTTGCAAACCGGTTGTACGCGGTCGACACCAACGCCATGGTCGCGGCCGGAATGCGCCATGGCGATGCCCTGACCCTTCACTCCGGTTTCTTTGATTCGACGCTCGCCGGCAAAATGATGGACACCCTCGCGATCGCCGACGTCTTGCAAGCCGCCGGCACAGCGCCAAGCCCGGCCGCGGCCATCGCCGAAGTTTGCTTCGACGCCGAGACCACGAAAAGCGGCGCCGTGATCGGCACCCACGCGATCGTGGCGAAGCTTGTGGATGCCGGCCTCCCGGCCCGCCACGCCGAGGTCATTGCCTCCTCGCTCCGTCGCACCACCCGCAAGCGGGTCCTGCGCCGGTTCGGCATCTGGCTCATGACAAGAACGCTCTGCAGAGCCGGAATGACCGCCGGCCAGGCTCGCGCCATCGCCATTGCCCTCCGCACCAAAACCTCCCCTCCAGCCGCCCACTCATGAACCGAGTTCATGGCGTCGACTGAGCGCCGCGGCCCCGAGAGAGCCGGCGTGGTATCGCGAGCATTAGGTGGAAAGCTGCCGGCTTCGGCGGTCAGTTATGCGCTCAATTTTATGGCAACCGTCCCAATTGGTTGGCCGGACTAAGGCCGTGAAGACACTGACCGCATCATCCTCTCCGCAGCGATCAAGCCTTCCATCGACCATCTCTTAGACGATAGCTCTCTCAGTGGCGTCGGCTTCTTCCGCAAGATAAGGCATGGACCGCTATTGTAAGGCGGATCGTCACTCATGACCGCGACTAGAACCCGTTCCGC
>JAJYTL010000282.1 GCA_021793055.1 Pseudomonadota bacterium | reverse complement strand
ATGTCTCTGCCTGCATTTTGCGGCCATTCGGAAACCGCAAGCGGCCCGCGGCGCGGCAAGCGGTGCGAGCGCGGAGCCGTGAATGAGATGTCCTGCCCCGAAGCGGACACGAGGCTGCCTTACGGGTAAACTCCAAAGCAGTCATTCTGAGGGCACCGTTAACCCGATTATTGATTCTCGCTTTGCGACTTGTCGCTCGACGCCAGGAGCTCCTCCACTTGGTCGAGGAACGCAGAGAGCTCACCCTGGTTGCCAGCGCCCTTCGGTCGCCATTCGTCCATTGGCCTGACCATTGCAAGCTCCCGGGCGTCCCGTGACAGGTCCTCTAGCTCGCGGTTGGTCATGCCGCGCTCACGCAGGTAATACTGCCCCCATTGAGTAAAGGTCAGGATCCACATCGAGACCACTAGGGCATCGTCCCACCGGGTCCAGTCCGAGGTGCTCGCGAGAGGCTGTTGTATGATCCGTTTCTGCCGCTTCAGAATCGCCTGCATGGACTTCAGGCTGGCCTGCTGTCGCTCAGGGCCGCTATTGGCGAAGAGGAAAGCGGTGATGTTGGTCGTCTGGCCTTCGCGTGCTCGGTCAAATAGCCGCGATTGCTGTTCCAGGTCCGGCCCCAGCAAAGCAGTCAGCTCCTGAACCCATATCTCGCAGGCATCGTCGGTGTTGGCGCGGGCATTCTGTAATAAGGGGCAGATCACATCCCGGAATAGCCACGGCTCGGCCCAGACCAATCGCCGCATATGGCCGCGCATGGAGTAGACGACGCGCCTCAGCTCGCCCACCGGGATCGTCGCAGGCAGTGCCACGTGCAGCGCCGCGACCAGGCCTCTGTAGATGTCGGCCTTATTCGGGTTCCCTGCCGCGTGCTGAATGTGAAACAGCGCGGTCCAGGAACCCCACTGAGTTCTCCGCGAATGCTCTGATTTATTTAAAGAAATTGACTTGTCATGGGGGGGCCCGACCGGCGCCGCCTGGGACCCTACCTCGAAGCAGCTTTCTCTATCGTCTTCAACACGTTGCCGCTGGCAGCCAGAGGGGTCCGACTCCGGTGCCGACTCACATCCTTCCGGCCTTGGGCCATTGTTAGTTCCTCCTGCCGCCGGCCGTCAGGCACCGATATTTGGCAGGGTATCTGCTTAAGTGCTATCAAATCCGCAGGGTCGCGGAGCTGGTGTCGGCTCCAGTCCGGCCGCGCGCGCCAATGTCTTATGAGGATGGGATGCCACCGAGGGGGGAACAATCAGCGCCGACACAGAACGCCGTTAAGCGGCTGTTTGCCAAGTCTGGCAACCGCTGCGCTTTCCCCGGCTGCCCTCAGGAGATCGTGCAAGGCGAAACGATCATCGGGCAAATCTGCCACATCAGTGCTCAAAGCCCCAGCGGCCCGCGCTATGACCCGCAACAGTCAGTGGCCGAACGACATGACTTTGCGAACCTGATTTTGCTTTGCGCCAATCATCATCTGCTTATTGACGGCGAACCCGACACCTACACTGTCGCGGCGCTCGTCGAGATCAAGGTGGCGCATGAACAACGCTCAACGCAGATCACCGATGCCGAAACAGAGCGCGTATCTGAACTGCTGGTTCGCGCTGAAGAAGGCAGCGCGGCGGCTTTACCGGCGAAGCTGTCAATCGCCTCGCCTGCTGCGACCGCGGACACGAAGCGCTCTCTCTTAGCCGCGACCAAGGCATTACATGCCGAACGCACCGCGCTTGTTTCTGCGAATAACGGCTCCGTCAAACATCTGGGTGGTGCAGTACTCATTCTGCATATTCACCCTCTCTCGGCGATTGAAAGCACCCTATCGGTTAGCTTCGATCAACTGTCAGGTAACCCTGATCTTTTTCCCCCGATCGCCGATCGGCGGCCTCGCGACCATCTAGTCGATTTCGATGGGTTGCTTACCGGCTCCAATGCTGAAGGGCTGAGAAAAGACCAAAGGGCATATGTTCGCCTCTTTCGGTCGGGAGTAGTGGAAAGCGTGGTTTCATCCGTGAATCGGGGACAGTCAGACGACATTCTCGCCCTACCGAACATCCAGGCGATGATCATAAAGTACGCCTTCCTGTATACGCGGGCGTTGGCCTCGGCTGCCATTGCGCCGCCTTATGGCGTGTCCTGTAGTCTCGTAGATGTGCAGAACATGCGTCTCTTGCACGACTTCATTCCGAACAACGCACTATCCGAAGATATGCCGCAAGGGAGGTTAGGCCAGGATCGCTACGATTTCGTGGAAGCGATTATTGAAACTGTGCCTGACAACGTTAGCCAGTGCGCGCAGCGAATTAAAGGGCTTCTCAATCACGTCGCTAACGCGGCGGGCCTCCAGACCTCGCCCTACTTCGACGCCCAAGGAAATTACGAACTCACCACCTGAGAAGCTCATGCCGTTTTGGGATCGCGAACCATTTCCTGCGCTGCTTGAAGAAGGCCGCTTTTCTTTTGCCGACCCCGGCCCCCTGCTTGCGCCGATCAAGACCTTCAAGCTCTACCGTAACGACAAACTTCAACTCGCGCTCGAAACTCTCGGCGGCAAGGAAACCGTCGCCACTTATCACATGCGCGAGGCCGACCCGAATTGGTATGAGACAAAGCAAGATGCGGTAATCAAGAGCATCATGGGGAAGGCGGTTAATCTCAAAGGCGTACAGCCTGAAAGCGTTCAGATGACCAGCAGCCATCGGGGTGATGTATACGAATCGCACGAAAGCGCGCGCGTGTTCACCATCGAAGGTGATCTAAAGCATACGACCGAAGCAGTTTACACAATCGACTGGCTCGAAAACGTTCGCAATTACTACCTTTGGCCACAAATGGTATTGGATGATGAAGATACCGTCTTCACACGTGCCTATGGGCGCGAGGCGGACACCTTAGTGCTGACCGATAAGGACGGCCGCCACGCATCGGGCCGCTCTGCGATCAAACTGACATTGGGCGGTATTGAACTTTATCTCACCAAGAACAGCGCCAAGGAAGGCGCCAGACAGATCAAACCTGGTTACATCCTCTATAAGGGGCTGCCCGGCGAAGACACGCGGCGGAAGATAAGAACCGTCCTGTCCTACACCCTAGGCATCTATTTCGTTTATCTTGGTTATTCGACTTACACGCGGGATTGGACGCTTAGTTCGTTCCGGGCGGTCACTCCCTACAGCATGGACATGCGGGCTTTTGATATCCACGTGCAGCCTCCGGCATTTATCGGGGTCAGGGCGCACAATGAGCTAGACACCACCAAGGTCTCTCGCCTCGTTAGCGGGCTTTATCAGCACTATGAAGAATTGGACTTCGGAAATTTAAGCTGGGGCTTTTGGCACGCGATGACCGCGCCGTTGCACATCAAAGCGGTGCATTTCGGCGCGATCATCGAAGCGCTGCAGCGCAATTACCTGATGGCACATCCGAAAGAGTTTTCGGAGAGGGTCGTTATCGATTCCAATCAATGGGGCAAACTCAAGACCAGCGTTGCGGCGGCAATTAATGCGGAAGCCTTGACCGACCCGCAAAAGACGTTGTTGCGCGACAATGTCGGCCGGCTTAATCAGACGCCGCGAGCAACGCTTACAGACCAAGTTCTCGATCACTTAGGAGTTGTGCTTGGCGATGACGAAAAAAGGGCGTGGCAACGCCGACACGATGCCGCCCACGGCGCTCCCATGACGCCGGGCAAGGAACGGGAAGTGATTAGAGATACGCACTTGTTGCGGGTTATTTTTAACCGCATGGTGCTTAGTATCGTGAACGGTAATGACCATTATTACAATTATGCCGCAAAGCCGTCGCCGGATTTTCCGATACGCGCGCTGCGAGACCCGGTGCCTTCCGTCTAGCTTTTCGATTAGTGAGCGGACAGCGATACCGAGATAGGCAGCGCGAGTTTCGTTCGCGTAAAGCTCGCTAAATTTTCTACGTTCGATACGCGTCGTGTGGGAATTCTTTGCGAGTTGCTCGTTCCATTTCGGAGCCTGCCACCAACACGGCCCGTAGGGATGCGTGGGTTCTGCGCCTGCGCGCGTCGGCATCATCAAAACCGAACGCGGGCTCGCCCCCAAAGGGAGGGGGGAACCCATTACGGCAGGGGCCTTCGTCCTATTGACAGCGCCGCTTGATCGCAGGTTCGGGCGAACCGGCATCGGGGCCGCGATTGGCGCGGCTTCGTAGCCGAAAGGAAACATCATGAGCAACACATCGACCAAGACCTGCCCGTCGCATCGCATCTACGCCGTGTCGAAGCGCGACAACGACAAAAAGCCGTTCTGGCAGATGAGCGGCAGTGCCTGGCCGCAATCTTGCTCATGATCCTCTACCCTACTCAGAAGTTGGAGCCTCCGGCAAACCCGGCGCGGCTCACTTGTGTACAACACGCACAGATAGAATTGGTTATGGTAGGAATGATAAGGCCGAGCATCTGAGAGTGCCGTGACGCGAGCGCTACGGCCATCCCGTCGGAAAGATAGTGGTGCCGCTTCATTATCTTGAGCACCAACTCACGTGTCGCAGGACGAACCTTGTCTGGTTGGTTGAAAACGCGAGAGACCATG
>JAJYTL010000281.1 GCA_021793055.1 Pseudomonadota bacterium | reverse complement strand
CCTCAATAGCGCATCTCGTCGGCCTGGATCAGATTCCCCATCCGCAAGGCCACCGGATCCATCCCGAGCTCCGCGGCGGCAAGGTCCATCAGCCGCTCCCGTGCGGCATTGCACTCGAAGCGTCCCGGCGCGCGATAGGTTCCGGTCGGCGTCTTGTTGGTGAGCACGGCGCGCATCTCGCAGCGGTAGGCGTCGAAGCGGTAAGGCCCCGGAAGCATGCCGGCGCTGAGGCCCGGCACGATGGTGCCATGGGTGCGCAGATAGCCGCCCATGTCGTTGACCACATCGGCCTTCAAGCCCAACAACTTGCCATCCGACCGCACCGCGAGTTCGAGCCGATAGCTCTGCTGGCGGGAATGATTGGTGGCCAAGAGATGTTCCAGGCGATCCTCGGTCCACTTGACCGGGCGGCGCAGGGCAAGCGCCGCCAAGGGCACGAGGAGATCTTCAGGATAAAACTCGCCGCGTACGCCGAAGCCGCCGCCGATATTGGTGCCGACCAGATGGATGCGATGCTCGGGCCAGCCGAGCATACCGGCCAGGACCGAGCGGTTGAAATGCGGCACCTTGGCCGCGCCCCAGATGCGCAGCCGCCCGCTCGGCCCGTCATAGACGGCGAGCAGACCCCGCGTCTCCATCGGGACGCCGCTATGCCGGCCAGTGTCGAAGCTAAGGCAAACCACCCGATCGGCCCGCGCGAAGGCGGCCTCGATATCGCCGAAGGCCTGCGTGATGCGGGAGGCCACGTTGTCCGGCGCGCTCTCGAACAAGGCCGCGGCCGGCGCCGCCAGCGCGTCGGTCACCACCGGCAAGGGCTCGTAATCGACGTCGATCAGCGCCAGCGCGTCTTCCGCCCGTGCGCGGCTGTCTGCCACCACCAGCGCCACCGGCTCGCCCACGTAGCGCACCCGCTCGCCGGCGAGGGGAACCTGCAGGAAGGCTTTCAAGGCCTCGTCCGGGCATAGCCGGATCGGGATCGGGCGCAGACGATCGCGCAGCGTCTCGAAGGTGAACACCGCCGCGACGCCGGCCAGCGCGCGCGCCGCCGCGGCGTCTATGCCGCGAATTCGGGCATGGGCGATGGGACTCCGCAGCACCGCCGCGTGCAGCATGTCCGCCAACCGGACATCGCCGACATAGCCTCCCTCGCCGCGCAGCAGGCGCCGGTCCTCGTGGCGCGGCAACGCCGCGCCGATGCCGGAGGAATGGACCCGCCCTTCACGCCCGCTCATCGGCACGCCCCTCCATCACGTCATGCACCCGCTGCGGCGACAACGGCAGGATGATCCGCGGCGGATCGGCGCGCAAGGCATCCATCACCGCCGAGACGATAGCCGCCGGTGCGCCGATGGTGCCGCTTTCCCCGACGCCCTTATGCCCCCCCTCGGTGAACGGCGACGGCGTCACCTGATGCACGATGTCGATCTCCGGCACCTCGCCCGCGCCCGGCACCAGATAGTCCTGTAAGGTGGCCGACAGGTGCTGGCCCTCCGCGTCATAGACGATATCCTCATAGAGCGCGCAGCCGATGCCCTGCGCGATGCCGCCCCGAACCTGCCCATCGACGGCGGCAGGATTGACGATCGGCCCGCAGTCCTCGGCAACCACGTAGCGCCGGATCGCCACTTGGCCGGTGCGTGGATCGACCTCCACCAGCACGAGATGCGCGGCGGCCGAAAACGGTGCCGCCTTCGGGTCGTGCGCGACCCGCACCTCAAGACCCGGTTCGACGCCGTCCGGCAGATCCGTTCGGGCACTGTAGGCAAGCCCGGCAAGCTCGGCGAGCGACAGCCGCCGCCCACCCTGGCCGATCTCCTGAACGCCGCCGTCGGCAAACGCGACCGAGGCGACAGGCACCGCCCAGCGCGCTGCCGCCAGAACGCACAACCGATCGCAGAGCTTGCCCGCGGCGGCCAAAAGGGCGCCGCCGCCGCTCACCACGCTGCGGCTGCCGAACGTGCCGGCGCCATAAGGCGCGACGGCGGTGTCGCCGAGTCCGATCGCGATCGCGTCCGGCGCGACGCCGAGACGCTCGGACAGCAGGCGACGAAACGTCGTGCGCTGCCCCTGGCCCTGGCTCGGCGTGCTGACGGCGGCGAAAATATCGCCCCCCGGCGAAACCCGGATCAGGGCCGATTCGAAGGCCGGAATCTCCATCATGCCCCGGCCGCGATAGACCCGGCGGTTCATCCCGCTGGCTTCGACAAAACACGCGACGCCAATGCCGAGACGCCGGCCCGCTTGCGCGGCCTGCTTCTGTTCCTCACGCCACGTGGCGTAGTCCGCCCGATCCACCGCTGCCTGCAGCAACGCTGGATAATCGCCGCTGTCGTAAACAGCGCCGCTCGCGCTGCTAAAGGGCATGTCGTCCGGCCGCAGGAGATTGCGGCGCCTGATCTCGATCGGATCGCAGTCGAGCTTTCGCGCCACCCGGTCGATCAGCGTCTCGGTCACCAGCGGGCCGATCGGAAAGCCGACGCCGCGATAGGCGCCGCCCGGATATTTGTTGGTCGCGACCGCATAGCCTTCGTAATCGAAGCAGTCCCAGCGATATGGCCCCGGAAGTGCCGTCGCGATGGTATGCGGCTCCAGCGCGCAGGTCAGCGGGAAGGCCGAATAGGCGCCGACGTCGCACCACGCCTTGGCGCGCAAACCGAGCAGCCGGCCCTCGCCGTCCGCTGCGATCTCGGCCTCAACCGTCACGTCGCGGGCATGGAAGCTCGCGATCAGATGCTCGCTGCGATCTTGAATCCATTTCACCGGTCGGCCGAGCTGGCGCGCGGCATAGGCGAGAATCACCTCTTCCGGAAAGAGCTGCATCTTGATGCCGAAGGCGCCGCCGACCTCGGGCGCGATGACGCGGATGCGCTCCGCCGGCATGCCGAGGCACCGGCTCAGGCCATCCCGCAGGAGGTGCGGTATCTGGGTCGACGACCAGAACACCAGTTCGTCGGCCACCGCATCGTAGCGCGCCAGCACGCCGCAGCCTTCCATCGACATACCGGCAACGCGCGGATGCTTGAACCGCGCCGACAAGCGCAGCGGTGCGTCGGCGAAGCAGGCCCCCGCGTCACCGCTTTGCTTGCGGACGCGAAAGAGCACGTTGCCGCCCGGCGCGTGCACCTCCGGCGCGCCGTCGCGCAAAGCGGCCGCGACGTCGCTGGCCGCCGCGAGGGGCTCATAGTCCACCGCGACGGCCGCGGCGGCGTCTTCGGCCTTGTAGCGGTCGGCCGCGATCACCGCCGCCACGATTTCGCCGACGTAGCGCACTCGCTCGTGCGCCATCGCCGGCCAGGGCGTCTCTCGATAATCGTAATCGCCGTCCGGGTCGAGCCGCGCCCGGATTGGCGCCAGCCGTTCGGCGAGGCCCGCGCCCCCGAGGACATCGACCACCCCCGGACAGCCGCGGGCGGCGGCGACATCGATCGCGCGTATCTTCGCATGGGCATGAGGGCTCCGCACAAAGGCGACATGCAGCATACCGGGCAACGTCAGGTCGCCGACATAGCGGCCGAGCCCGCGCAGCAACGGCAAATGCTCCGCATGCGCCTCCAAGACAGCCGCCCGGTTATGCCCGCGGTTCATTATCCGCGCTCGCCCCAACAACCGCGCCCGCCACGCCGCGTTCGGCGCCGCCTAGCCATCCTTGCCGCCCCAGCCCCACCGCTTAAGCTCCACCGCGGCAAGAAAGGAGTCGAGCTCGGCATTGAAGCGTGCCGACTCCTCAGAATTGATGGTGTGCCCGCTCATCGGGATGACCACCAATCCGGCGTTCGGGATCAGCCGCTTGAGGAACAATCCGGGTTCGAGGCAGGGCTCGTCCTCATCGCCGGTGACGATCAACGTCGGCGTGCGCAGCGCCTTCAAGGAATCCTGCAAGTCCCACAGCGAGGGCCGCAGACGTTGCACGTTCAACATGGTGAGGGCCGAGCCCTCGGCCGAGTTCTCGCCCAGCATGGCGGCGAACTCGGCATAGCCGCGCGGGTCCTTGTGCTCGAACTGCAAGCGTCCGGGGCTGCGGCCGTATTGCTGCGCCGCCCGCGGATTACCCTCGCGGCGAAAGAGTTCGGCCGTCTCCGCCGTCAGCGCGAGAAACCGTTCCCGCGCGCTCGGTTGCGCACCATAGCCGCAGCCGGCGAGAACAACCGATTCCGCGCGCTCCGGATAACTCAGGCAAAAATGCAACGCTGCGAAAGCGCCCATGGAATGGCCGACGACATGCGCCTGCGCGATGCCAAGATGATCGAGAACGGCCTTGATGTCGTCGCGCGCCCGCGCCTGCGAATAACGGCTCTCCTCAGCCGGCACCTCTGATGGCGGATAACCGCGCGCGTTGAAGGTCACGCACCGGTACTTGCGGGAAAAGTGGCGGACCTGGGGCTCCCAGGTCCGGTAATTGCCGGCGAATTCGTGCACGAAGATCATCGGCTTGCCCGCGCCGGTGTCCTCGTAATATAGCTTTACCGCGTCGTCCGTCTCAAGATAGGGCATCGTCGTTCTCTCCTCCCGCTCGGCCGCAGCCGTCAATCCTTCGACTTTTCGCGCCGGGCCGCGGCCGCAGCCTTGA
>JAJYTL010000280.1 GCA_021793055.1 Pseudomonadota bacterium | reverse complement strand
CTGGTTCGCTCCAAGGCGATCCACATTGCCCTTGGCGTGCGGGCCGACGGCCGCAAGGAGGTTCTGGGCCTGTGGATTGAGCAGAGCGAGGGCGCCAAATTCTGGCTGCGCGTCATGACCGAGCTCAAGAACCGCGGCGTCGAGGACATCATGCTGGCCGTCGTCGATGGCCTCAAAGGCTTCCCCGATGCCATTACCGCGGTCTTCCCCGAGGCCGTGGTCCAGACCTGCATTGTTCATCTGCTTAGGAACTCGATGGAGTTTGTCTCTTGGAAGGACCGCAAGGCGCTGGCGAATGCGCTCAAGAGCATTTACCGCGCCGTCGATGCCAAGGCCGCCGAGGAGGCCCTGAGCGCCTTCGAGGTCGGCGAAGGGGGCCGGCGCTATCCCGCCATCACCCAGAGCTGGCGGCGGGTTTGGAACCAGGTCATCCCTTTCTTCGCCTTCCCCGAGGCGGTGCGCCGGATCATAGACACTACCAATGCCATCGAGGCGCTGAACTCAAAGCTTCGCCGCGCCGTCAGGGCCAGAGGACACTTTCCAAACGACGAGGCCGCGGCCAAGCTGCTTTACCTGATCTTGAACCGATCGGAGAAAGAATGGAAAATGCCGCCGCGTGAGTGGGCCATGGCCAAGGCACACTTCGCCGTCATCTTTGGCGAACGTTTCTTCAACGCCATGACGGCGTAATGTTCAAACGCCCGCCCTTACTCGGAATTCCTGACAGGCCCTCTCGGCCTTCATTGCCACGGCCTTCGCCCAGGAAGCGCCCGAAGCGGCATGCGCCCAGTGGCGCGCCGTCGCCGACCAGATCCGCCCGGAAGTCCCCAAGCTCTCTGCCATCCTGGATGATGCCGGGCCAGACGTGCTCGCCTACATGACCTTTCCCAAGGAGCACCGCGTCAAGCTGCACATTCCTCTCGCCGGCCGTCGCGCCGTACAAACCGCGCCCGCGGAACCGATACCGTCACTGGCCCGAACGTGCCGAGCAATTGCCGATCGCGATGACCGTGCCGATAGCCAGCCACCTCGCCGCGGTCATAGCGCCCGTGCCCGAGCGCCGCCGTCAGCTCGTCCTCCAACAGGTTCTGAATGAAGCCCCGGATGCGCTCCCGAACCCCCGCCTCAAGCGGGTCAAGCCACCGCGCGTCCCCAAATGGAACTTCGGCCTCTTTCGCGATAGTCTCCGTCATGGCGTGATCTCCGCCAGCGGCGCCAACCGCCGGTATGTTGAGGTTTCCAATTCAGAAGATTACGCCACCCTCAAATTTCAACCACTTCAGAGACACGACCCTACATAATCACGACCCTACATAATGAGTCATGGCAATCCCTCCTCCTGGCGATGTTTGAGGCCGGCCCATCCGGACCTCGTTCCCAACATCCGTAGAAAGACTGCCACCCGCAACCCCGACCCCTCCCGTCGAGCCGCTGCCGCGATATCCCACCTCCCTTATCGCGCCGTCACGTGCCTTGGAAAAGAAAGGCATCAACCGCAATCGGGTGGAAAGCTGTCGTTCGTTGAATCAATAATTCATCGAACCGAACGCCAGCGGCAATCCCCTAAGCGGTTCGTCACGCTCGATACTGCGGCTCCCGCGTTGCCCGCGGGAGCGGGCGCTCGGCGATGCGGGGCGTGCCCGCGCGGCGGGACTCCGCGGGTGCGGAGCTCAGAACAGATAGGTAAGGCCGGCCTCGAGGGTCTGGTTGGCGTAATTGCCGGTCGGCAGCGTCGCGCCATAGTTGAATTTGAAGGCAAGGCGTTTGCCGAGTCGGGCATCAACGCCGGCATCGACGGTGACCGCGCCGCGGCTCGGCTGGATGCCGTTCACCGTGAAGCTGCCGCCACCCACCTGCACCATGCTCGGCGGCACGGCGTTCATCGTCTCATAGCTGTAGCGCACCGCCGCGTGCGGCATCCACACAAGGCCATTGCGGCCGGTGAGGCGCTTCGCCGCGCTGACGCCGGCAAAGGGACGGAGCGAGTTCGAGTTCCGGCCTGAAACCGCGAGATCGAAGCCGGGAGAGCCGCTTTCCGCGAAGCCGGTCTCATAGAGATGGGCATATTCCAGCCCCGCCGCCGGCACCAGCCTCACGCCGTCGAGATCGACACGGCCCTCCGCCTGCAGCGCCGCCGTCGTCAGGCCGCCGGCGTGGCCCGAGGTCGCCGTCTCGCCCAGGGCGGCGACCGGCCGCGCCGCGTCGATCTGTTCGTGGGCATAGCCCGCCGTGGCATCGAGCGCGATCCGGCCGAAGGCATAGCTGCCGTAAACCGCCACCCGCGGCGTATCCAGCGAGCCGCTTTCCCCATCGTGCACCGAAACGTCGGTGTGGCTGTAGCCGGCGGCAAGGCCGAGCCTGAGCCGCCGCCCCACCGGCCGGTCGAGGCCGGCGAGGAAACCGCCGCTGCTGGTCCCGAAGCCGGCCGCGCCGCCGCTGCCGTTCAGCCGCGCAAAGCTGCCGCGCGCCTGGAACCAGCCCCCCAAGCGGCGCAGCTTCGCCGGCGCCTCGTTGAGGAAGCCGTCGAAATCGCCCTGGCCTGCCATCGCCACCTCGACCGGTGCCGGCGCCGCGAGGCCGGCTTCGCGCATGCCGCCGCCGGTCGTTGCGAAGCCCGCCAGATGGCCGAGGATCGTCCCGTTCGTTGCCTGCCCGCCCAAGAGCGCCGCCGTGCCGAGCGCGGTGAATACCGTGTCATTGGTCGGCGCGATCACGATCGAACCGAGCGACAAATTGACGTCGGTCGCCGTATAGGCGAGCGACTGCTTGAAGCCGGACGGCGTGTTCCCCGTCACCGTCGCGAAGGTGCCGCTGATGCTGCCGGCATGGACAATGTCATAGGTCTTGGCCGAATAGACGCCGGGGTCGTAGACCAGCTTCAAGGTGCCGGCGAGGGTGGCGCTCCCCGCCACCTCGAGCTTCGAGGCGGCCGAGGGCGAGACCTCGATCGACAAGGTGCTGTTCGATCCCTGGGTGTAGTTGCCGCCGAGCGTGAGCGTGCCGATGGTGCCGCCCGGCGCGACGATGCCGCCGAGATCATTGGTCACGCTGCCGCCCACCGTGCCGTGGCCTCGAAGCGTGCCGCTTGAATCCACCGTCACATTGCCGGCGATACGGGCCGAAGGCGTGTTGATATCGCCCACCTCCAGCATGCCGCCCGCCACCGTGGTGCCGCCCGTATAGGTGTTCACGCCGTCGAGGATCAGCGTGCCCGTGCCGGTTTTGGTCAATCCGCCGGTGCCGGAGATGGCGCCGGCATAGGTGGTGTCCGTACTCTGGTTCACCGTTAGCGTGCCGCTGCCGAGCGCGATTGCGCCGCCGGTGCCGGCCAGGCTTCCCACGGTCTGGCTAGCGCCGCCGAGATCGAGCGTGCCGCCATCGACGGCGAGCGCGCTCGAGGTGCTGCCGAGCGTGCCCGAGCCCGAGAGCTGCAGCGTGCCGGCCGAGACCGTCGTGCCGCCCGTGTAGGTGTTGGCGCCTGCCAGCACTAAAGTACCGCTACCGGTCTTGGTGACGTCGCCCGCCGTGCTGCCGTCGGCGATCACGCCGCTTTGCGTCACTGTCTGGCCGCTCGCCACATCGAAGGTGGGATCGCCGGTGACCGTGATCGCATGGCTATAGGTGCCGCCGGCGGTGAAGGCGAGGGTGGTGCCGTTCTGCAGCGCCACCGTACCGCCGCTGCCGAGATTGCCGTTGGACGAGATGCTGAGCGTGCCGGCCGAGACTGCGGTGCCGCCGGAATAGGTGTTCGTCCCCGACAAGGTCAAGGTTCCGGTGCCGGTTTTGGTCAATCCGGTGGTGCCGGAGATGACGCCCGACAGGGTTGAACTGAAGGAATTGGTGTCGAGGGTGCCGCCGCCGGAGCCGAGGGTGATGGCGCGGGCGGAATTGAAGGCCGCGCCCCATTGCAGGGTGCCGCCGTTCAGGGCCAGCCCGCCGGAGGTCGCGCCCAGGGCGGCGTCAGCCGAGGCGTTGATGGTGCCGGCGTTGATGGTGGTAGCGCCAGTATAGGTATTGGGGCCGGAGAGTGTGAGGGTTCCAGTGCCGGTTTTGGTCAATCCGCCGGTGCCGGAAATGACCCCCGAAAAGCTCGTCGAGCTGTTGTCGCCGCCGTCCGTCAGGATCGCGCTGCCAAGCGTCACGCTACCGGCACCGGCAAGCGAACCGATGGTCTGTGAGTAATTGTTGAGGTCCAGCGTCGCCCCGCTCGCCACCGTGACCGCGGAGGACGAGGAGAGCGCGTTCGCAGCCTCGGCTTGCAGCGTGCCGGCCGAGACCGTGGTGCCGCCGGAGTAGGTGTTGGAGCTGGAGAGTGTGAGGGTTCCGGTGCCGGTTTTAGTCAATCCGCCGGTGCCGGAGATGACGCCCGACAGGGTTGAGCTGAAGGAATTGGTGTCGAGGGTGCCGCCGCCGGAGCCGAGGGTGATGGCGCGGGCGGAATTGAAGGCCGCGCCCCATTGCAGGGTGCCGCCGTTCAGGGTCAGGGTTCCGGTGCTTGCGCCCAGGGCGGCGTCGGCCGAGGCGTTGATAGTGCCGGCGTTGATGGTGGTCGTGCCAGTATAGGTGTTG
>JAJYTL010000279.1 GCA_021793055.1 Pseudomonadota bacterium | reverse complement strand
CCATGGCGAAGGCGAAGTTTGAGCGGACGAAGCCGCACTGCAATATTGGGACGATTGGTCACGTTGACCATGGGAAGACGACGCTGACGGCGGCGATCACGAAGGTATTGGCGGAGAGCGGCGGGGCGACGTTCACGGCGTACGATCAGATTGACAAGGCGCCTGAGGAACGGGCTCGCGGGATCACGATTGCGACGGCGCATGTCGAGTACGAGACGGCGAACCGGCACTACGCGCATGTGGACTGCCCGGGCCACGCGGACTACGTGAAGAACATGATCACGGGCGCGGCGCAGATGGACGGCGGCATCCTGGTGGTGTCTGCGGCGGACGGGCCGATGCCGCAGACGCGGGAGCATATCCTTCTGGCGCGGCAGGTTGGGGTCCCGGCGCTTGTGGTGTTCATGAACAAGGTGGACATGGTCGACGACCCGGAGCTTCTGGACCTGGTTGAGCTTGAGGTTCGGGAGCTTCTGTCGAGCTACGACTTTCCCGGCGACGACATTCCGGTGATCCGGGGCTCGGCGCTGGCGGCGCTGGAGGACAAGACGCCGGAGATTGGGCGGGACGCGATCCTGAAGCTGATGGAGGCGGTTGATTCGTACATCCCGCAGCCGGAGCGTCCGAAGGACCGTCCGTTCCTGATGCCGATCGAGGACGTGTTCTCGATCTCGGGCCGCGGCACGGTGGTGACGGGCCGGATCGAGCGCGGCATCGTGAAGGTTGGGGACGAGGTCGAGATCGTTGGCTTCAAGCCGACGGCGAAGACGGTGTGCACGGGCGTCGAGATGTTCCGGAAGCTTCTGGAGCAGGGCGAGGCGGGGGACAACGTGGGCTGCCTGCTGCGCGGTGTTGGGCGTGAGGACGTGGAGCGGGGCCAGGTTCTGGCGCGTCCGGGTTCGATCACGCCGCACACGAAGTTCAAGGCGGAAGCCTATATCCTGACCAAGGAAGAAGGGGGGCGGCACACGCCGTTCTTCACCAACTACCGGCCGCAGTTTTATTTCCGGACGACGGACGTGACCGGCATGGTGAGCCTTCCGGAAGGGACGGAGATGGTGATGCCGGGGGACAATGTGACGATGGAAGTGGAGCTGATCGCGCCGGTCGCGATGGACGAGGGCTTGCGCTTCGCCATCCGCGAGGGTGGCCGCACCGTCGGCGCCGGCGTCGTCGCCTCTATCATCGCGTAACGGCGCGGGCAGGCGCCGCAACGCGGAAAAGGAGTGTAGCTCAATTGGTCAGAGCACCGGTCTCCAAAACCGGGGGTTGGGGGTTCGAGTCCCTCCACTCCTGCCAGCCTTTGGCCGTGGCGGAGCCCTTGGGCCGTGGCTCGCGCGGGGCGTCTGCGGGAAAGCCGGTTTGACGTCATGGCAAAGTTCAGTCCCGGCGAGTTCTATCGGCAGGTACGGCAAGAGGTGTCCAAGGTAACCTGGGCGACGCGTAAGGAGACCCTGGTGACGACGGGCGTGGTATTTCTGATGGTGGTTGTGGTGGCGGCATTCTTCTTCGCGGTGGATTTGACGCTGGGGCATGCCGTGCGCTTTATTCTCGGCCTGGGAGCCTGACGCGATGGCCAAGCGCTGGTATATTCTTCACGCCTATTCGGGCTTTGAGAAGAAAGTGGCGCAGTCGATCCGCGAGATGGCGCAGGCTCGCGGCATGACGGATTCGTTCGAGCAGGTTCTGGTTCCGGTCGAGGAAGTGGTCGAAGTGCGCCGCGGTCACAAGGTAAATGCCGAGCGCAAGTTCTTCCCCGGCTATGTGCTTTTGCACATGGACATGAACGAGGAAACCTATCACTTGGTGAAGAACACGCCGAAGGTGACCGGCTTTCTCAGTTCCGGCGGCAAGCCCTCGCCGATCAGCGAAAGCGAGGCGGAGCACATCATGCGCCAGATGCAGGAGGGGATCGAGCGGCCGAAGCCCTCGGTCACCTTCGAGGTTGGCGAGCAGGTACGGGTGAACGACGGGCCCTTTACCTCGTTTACCGGCTATGTGGAGGAAATCGACGAGGCGCGCGCCCGCGTTAAGGTGGCGGTATCGATTTTTGGTCGCGCGACGCCCGTGGAGCTCGAGTACTCCCAAGTCGAAAAGGTTTGAGTTTAGAAGAACTTGACGGGTTCGGCCGAGGACCGGTTGCGGTCTGGGCCGGCGATGGAGTAGAAAATGGCGAAGAAGATTGAAGGTTACATCAAGCTTGAGGTGAAGGCCGGCCAGGCCAACCCGTCGCCGCCGATCGGCCCGGCGCTTGGCCAGCGCGGCCTCAATATCATGGAGTTCTGCAAGAGCTTCAACGCGCAGACCCAGGGCATGGAGCCGGGGACACCGATCCCGGTGGTGATCACGGCCTATTCCGACCGGTCGTTTTCGTTCGTGACCAAGACGCCGCCGGCGTCGTATTTCCTGAAGAAGGCGGCGAACGTGGCTAAAGGCGCGAAGCTCACCGGTCGCGAGCAGGTCGCGACCGTGACCGAGGCGCAGATCCGTGAAATCGCGGAAATCAAGATGAAGGATCTCAACGCCTTTGATATCGAGGCTGCGATGCAGATGATCAAAGGTTCGGCCCGCTCCATGGGCATCTAGGTGAAGGAATAGGTCATGGCAGGGAAACGACTGAAGGCGGCTCAGGCCACGATCAAGCCCGAGGCGTCCTATTCTCTGGACGAGGCGGTGAAGCTCGTCCGCGCCAATGCCAAGGCGAAGTTCGACGAAACCGTCGAGATCGCGATGAATCTCGGCATCGATCCGCGCCATGCGGATCAGATGGTGCGCGGCACCGTGCAGTTGCCGAAGGGCACCGGCAAGACCATGCGGGTGGCGGTCTTCGCGCGCGGCGCCAAGGCCGAGGAGGCCGCCGCCGCCGGTGCCGATATCGTCGGCGCCGAGGATCTGGCGGAGAAGGTGGGCAAGGGCGAGATCGACTTCGATCGCTGCATCGCGACTCCCGACATGATGGGGGTGGTCGGGCGCTTGGGTAAGGTGCTCGGGCCGCGCGGCTTGATGCCGAACCCGAAGCTCGGCACGGTCAGCGCCGATGTGGCGCAGGCGGTGCGCTCGGTGAAAAGCGGCCAGGTCGAGTTCCGCGCCGAGAAAGCGGGCATCGTCCATGCCGGGATCGGCAAGGCGTCGTTCCCGGAAGATGCGCTGGTCGAGAACGTCAAGGCTTTCGTTGGTGCCGTCGTGCGCGCGAAGCCGACGGGTGTCAAGGGGGCCTTCGTTCGCAAGGTGACCCTGGCCTCGACCATGGCGCCAGGCGTGAAGCTCGAGCTTGGAAGTTTATTGGGCGGCGAGTAACACCGAAGCCCACGAGTTCCGCGCGCCCCGGTTTGGGTGGGCGGTTCCTGTCCGAGACTGCAGGCGCCGCAGAGCGGCTTAATGTTCTGGCCTGCATAGACGGGGCGAGGCTTGAGGGATCGGCGCGGCCGGAAGCGGTCGCGCCCTCCCTTGATTCGGGTCCTGGGACAGGCGAACCGGGTCCGGCTTTGGCCGGCCCCTGTCACAGTTGGGGCCGAGGGGCATGGCGCCTTCTCGCCCCAGGAGTTGGAGAGACGACGTGAACCGAACGGAGAAAACCGAGCTGGTGGAAAGCCTCCAGCAGGTGTTTCAGACCGCGCGGCTGGTGGTGGTGACCCAGAATTCAGGTCTCACGGTGGCGGAGATGAGCTTTCTCCGTCGTGAGATGCGGGCCGCCGGCGGCAGCTTCAAGGTCACCAAGAACCGGCTCGCGCGTCTCGCCCTTAAAGGTACGCGGTTCGAGCCGCTTGCCGACCATTTCCGCGGACCGACAGCGATCGCCTGTTCCGACGATCCGGTCGCAGCCGCGAAGGTGGCCGTCGATTACGCGCAGAAGAACAACAAGCTGGTTGTTCTCGGCGGCGCCATGGAAGCGACGGTGCTGGACGCCCCTGGCGTCAAGGCCCTTGCGACCCTGCCGCCGCTGGAAGAGGTCCGGGCCAAGTTGCTCGGCCTTCTGATGGCGCCCGCAAGCAAGCTCGCGAGCGTGATCCAGGCCCCGGGCGCCGGTTTGGCCCGGGTGGTGAACGCGCATGCCGAAAAAGGCGAGGCGGCGTAGACCCCTCCGCTAACTTATTGGACCCTAGGAGACCCGAAAGAAATGGCCGATTTGCAAAAGATTGTCGACGAGTTGTCGCAGCTCACCGTCATCGAGGCGGCGGAGTTGACCAAGCTTCTGGAAGAGAAGTGGGGCGTTTCCGCCGCGGCGCCAGTCGCCGTGGCGGCGGCGCCGGCAGCCGGTGCGGCCGCGCCGGCGGCTGAGGAGCAGACGGAATTCACCGTCATCCTGGCCGCGGCCGGTGAGAAGAAGATCAACGTGATCAAGGAAGTCCGCGCGATCACCAACCTCGGTCTGAAAGAGGCCAAGGATCTCGTGGAAGGCGCGCCGAAGCCCGTGAAGGAAGGCGCAACCAAGGAAGAGGCTGCCAAGATCAAGGCGCAGCTCGAATCGGCGGGTGCGACCGTCGAGGTGAAGTAAGGGCTCGCGGATTGCGAAGGGCGGCGCGGCGGATCGGATCGGATTCGCCGCGCCGCTGCTCCCTGTTTCGATTGCCGAAGCGGCCGCAGATCCGGCCGTTACCTGTGGGATGATTGAAGGCGAGGTTTAAACATGGCGCTGTCCTTTACCGGTCGCAAGCGTGGG
>JAJYTL010000278.1 GCA_021793055.1 Pseudomonadota bacterium | reverse complement strand
GGCGCCCGCGGCGCCGCAATTCACCGCCAGCGCGTCGGCCCCGGCGCCGGTTTTTTCGCCGTCTCTGATCGGCGGCGAGATCGCCGTCGACGGCGCCTCCACCGGCACGGCGGTCGGTCGCCAGGTGGCGACCTTGCAGCGCGATCTGATCAAGGTGCGCCGCGATCTTTCGGGGCAGGCGGAGCGCTTCCAAACGCTGCGCCAGCGCATCATTCAGGATGCCGAGCAGTACCACGGCCTGGTCGCGGCGATTACCGCCCGGCTGCAGATCGGCACCACGCCCGGCAACCCGATCGTCGTGCACCAGTGGGGCCAGGCGCAAGGCGCGCTTGACCGGCTCGCTACCGATGCGGCGAGCATGAGCGCGCTCGGCAACGAGGTCGCCGGCACCGCCTCCAACGCCTCCTATATTCTGCAATCGGTGCAGAGCGCCTTCGGCGTCTCCGGCGCCGTCGATCTCGATCACCGGCGCCTGGTCAACTTGCAGGACGCGACCGAGACGACGCAGATCGGCATCAACCGCGTGCTCCAAGAGGTCAACAACGCGGTCAGCCGCCAGTCGGCCTATATCGGGGTCGAGCGCGCCAATTTGACGCGCCTTTCCGCCGCGATCAAGAACGGCCAGCCTTATGGCGCGAGCCTGTCGCAGTTCGAGGCCTCGCCGGTGGCGGCCGCCGCCTTCGGCCTGCCTAGTCCGCCTCGCCTGGCCGGCCGTCAGGCGTTGATGATCATCCGCTTCAACCGCCCCAACCTGCACTATCAGCGCCAGCTTTATAACGTGATGACGCAGGCCCTGAAGCGCCGGCCGCAGGCGCAGTTCGATCTCGTGGCGGTGGCCATGGGCCGCGGATCGGCGGCTCAAGTGGCGATGCACCAAAGCCGCTCGCGCGCCAACGTGGACAGGGTCTTCCGCAGCCTGATCGCGATGGGCCTGCCCGCCGACCGCATGACCCTTTCGGCAACGACCAGCCGGGCGGTGGCGAGCGACGAGGTCAAGATCTACGTCCGCTGATCCGGCGCCTGCCGCCGGACCGGGAGCCGTTTGCAAGCACCGCGCCGCGGCGGCCGATCTTTCGGAAATCCTTACCTTTTGCCCGGATCGTGCGTGCGATAGCCGGGATCGTCGCCGAGGCTCTCGGCGTGATAGACCGCGCGTGCGACCGCGCGGCTGACGCAATCGGCGGCGATATGGCCGAGCCGCGCGAGGGCGAGCGGCGCCGGCTCCGGCAGCGCCACGGCGCCGGTCGCGAGCACGAAGATGGTATCGCCGTCGAGCGGCGTATGCGCCGGGCGGATGGCCCGTGCCAAGCCGTCGTGGGCCATCATCGCGACGCGGAGCGCCATGGCCTTATCGAGGGCGAGGTTGGTGGCGACCACCCCGAGACAGGTATGGCCGCCAAGGCGCCCCTCGGCCGGTAGATCGAGGTCGAGATCGACTTCGAGCGGCCGCTGCCGGACGGCCCCTTCGCCGCCTCCGCCGCCGAACTCGCCGGCCTGTTCCAGGGGCTCCGCCCACAGCCGATGGCCGCCCGGCGCGACGACGCTGCCGACGGGATTGGCGGCGACCAGCGCGCCGACCTGCCAGCCGCTCTCGTCCACCCCCGAGGCGCTGCCGAGGCCGCCCTTCAGCCGTCCGGCTTTGGCGCCGAGCCCGGCTCCGACATTGCCGAGCGGGAAATCGCGGCCGGCGGCGGCGGCGGCGGCTTCGCCGAGTGCGCGATAGGGCGGCTCCCGGCCCCAATTCTTGTCGCCGCCGTTGGCGAGATCGAACAGGATCGCGGCCGGCACGATCGGTACTCGGAAGCCGGCGACGGGAAAGCCGCGGCCCTGCGCCGCGAGCCAGTTCGTCACGCCGCTCGCGGCATCGAGCCCGAAGGCGGAGCCGCCGCTCAACACCACGGCATCGATTCGGGCGACCAGCGCGGCCGGGTTGAGCGCCTCGGTCTCGCGCGTGCCGGGTCCGCCGCCCCGCACGTCGACGGCGGCGACCGCCGGCCGCTCGGGCAGCACCACGGTGACGCCGCTCCGCGCCTGGTCCGATACCGCGTTGCCGACCAGGATGCCGTCAACGTCGGTGATCAGATTGCGCGGTCCGGGTTTCAACATGGCGCGAAACCCGCCCTTATCCCAAGCCCGCGACGATGAACAGCCGGCGGAAGGGAAATAGCGTGCAGCCGTCGGCCCGCGGTGGATAGGCAGCGCGCATCCTGGCACGATAAAGGTCGAGGAACTGTTCCTTCTCCGCCGCGTTCATCGCCTGCAGCAGCGGCGCGAGCGCCGTGCCCTTGGTCCATTCCACCACCGCGTCCTCGCCTTCGAGCACCTGCAGGTATTCGCACTCCCAGATGTCGAGCCAGGCCACATGCGGCTTGAGACCATCGTAATAGACGCCGGGCTCGGTCACCGGGAAATGGTGGATGCGCGCCATCAGATGTCGCGCGTTCGGCATCGCGGCGACGGCCTCGGCGATGCCGGTGTGCGAGGGCGCGGCCTGGTTGTGCGGCATCTGCACCGCCAGCACGCCGCCCGGATTGAGCCAGCCGAGGTAATTCACCATGGCGCCGGCGGGATCCTCGAGCCAGTGTAAGGCGGCGTTCGAATAGATCAGATCTACCGCTTGCGGCGGCCGCCAACTCGCCATGTCGGCTTCGAGCCATTCGATATTTGGGGTTTCCGCGCGGGCGCGCGCCAGCATCTCGGGCGAGCGGTCGACGCCCGTCACCTTGGCCTCGGGCCAGCGCTCCGACAACAGCCGCGTGACATTGCCGGGGCCGCAGCCGAGGTCGACGACGTGGGTCGGCCGGGTGAGCGGCACGCGGGCAAGAAGATCGCGCGCCGGGCGGCGGCGAAGATCGGAAAACGCCAGATACTGTTTCGGATCCCACTGTTGCATCAAGCACTCCTGTCGACGCTTTGAAGTATATGCGCCTCGGGCAGGCGCAGGCGGAATTCGGTGCCCTCGCGGCCGGTCTTTTCAAGAAAAATCTCGCCGCCTTGCGCGCGCATCAGATCGCGGGCGATGGCTAGGCCGAGCCCGGTGCCGCCGGTCCGGCCGGCGCCGGTGAAGGCTTCGAAGAGATGGCGCCGCGCCGCCTCGGAAAAGCCGCCGCCGTTGTCGCCAAAGAATACGTCCGCGGCGCCGTTCTCGATCCGGGCGCCGAGCGTGATCGATCCCGCGCCCGGGATCGCCTGCACCGCGTTGCGGCCGAGATTGAGCAGCACGCGGAACAACTGGTCGCGATCGGCGCGTACCGCGATCTCGGGCGGGATGCCGTCGTGCCAGCGGATGCGGCCGTCCGCGGGCAGGCCGACGGAGGCTGCCACTTCTTCCGCCAGCGGGCGCAACGCAAAAGTGGTCTTGCGTGGCGGCGGCTCGTCGGCCTGGCCGAATTTCAGCGTCGCGGTGCAAAGCGCGATGGCGCGGTCGATGGTGGCGATCAGGCGCGGCGTCACCCGCTTCACGTCGGGATCGTCGGAGGCCGCGATGCGGTCCGAGACCACCTGCGCGCTGCTCAGGATATTGCGCAGATCGTGGTTGATCTTGGCGACCGCGGTGCCGAGGGCGGCGAGCCGCGCCTTTTGGCGCAACGCGCCGCGAATTTCCTGCTGCATGACCGCGAGCTCGCTTTCCGCGACGCCGATTTCGTCTCGGCGGTCGGTCGGCGGAAGGGTATGGGCATCGTTTTCCGGCTCCTGGCGGAAGGCGACCAAGCAGGCGGTGAAGCGTTGCAGCGGATGCACGATGAGCCATTGCAGGCTGGCGTAGACCAGGGCCGCGGTGAGCACCGAGATCAGGATCGAGAGCGAGAGGATATGCCAGGAATATTCGTACATCGCCCGTTGCAGCGGCGCCTCGTCGATGACCATTTCGACTTCCATTCCGGGCTCGCCCGGGATCGCGCCGAGCACGCGCAGAACCCGGCCCTTCGCCGCCAGGCTGCCGATCGCGCCCGAGATGGCGCCGAAAAAGCCGACATGGCCGAGGTGGATGACCTGGTTCACCCGCAGGGGCAGCGCGTGCTGCAGCAGAAGATAACGCGCGTCCGGCGTATGCAGCACCACGGCGCGGGCGCCGACCTCGCGCAGCAACTCGCGGCGGAGCATTGGCGAGACCATGTGCTGTGGCGCCTCGATCAGGGCGAGCGCGGCGAGATGGGCAGCGGCGATGTGCTCGTTCAGCCAGGTCAGGCGATAGCGGGCGATCGAGGGCAGATAGATCAGCACCTCGCTCAGCATGACGAAGCCGATGGTGAGCACGAGAAGACGCGCCGAAAGGCTGTGCCCGCGCAACACCGGAAATCGGGACCGCTCGCTCATCGGCCCCAGCTTAGCGCAATTTCGCCGGTCCGCCCCGTCTCATCGCGGGCCGAGATGGCGGAGCAGCCGCACCAGCTTGCGGGTGCGCGGCGAGAACAGCATCGGGGCGAAGAACTCGCCGGCGGCGCGTTTCGCGATTTCGCCTTCGGTCGGGTAGGGCAGCACCAGGTTGGCGATGGTGCCGATCTTGAGCCGGCGCGAGAGCGCCAGAACCCAAGGTTGGATCAGCTCGCCCGCCCTGGCGCCGAGGATGTCGACGCCGAGGATGCGCCCGCGCCGGCTGACGACGACCTTGATCAGGCCGCGGGTCTCGCGCTCGGCCACGGCGCGGTCGTTGCCGGACAG
>JAJYTL010000004.1 GCA_021793055.1 Pseudomonadota bacterium | reverse complement strand
GACCTGTGCGATCTCGACCCCGGGGTTGTCGTGGCCGAGGCCCGCGTTCGACATGTGGCTATAGGTGACGCCGAGGCGCGAACCGCCGGAGAAGCGGTAGCTGACCTCGATCTGCGAGCGGAATTCCACCGGATAACCGAGATGCTTGCCGCCGCCCTGGAAGTAAAGACCGGGCGCGATGCTGGGCGTCAGCCAGATGTGGTCGAACAGCGGGATGTCGAGCATGACGCCGGCATAGACATAGCCGCCATGATCGCTGGTGCCCATGATGCCGGCGATCGGGTGGAAGTAGAAGAACGACTGGCCGGCGCGATATTCGAGCGTCGCCTCGGCCGCCGGCTTGCGGCGATGGAAGACGTCGAAATAGCCCCCGGCGACGGAAATCATCGCTGGCTCCGCCGCCAGCGCCGGGCGGGGAACGAGGAACAAAGAGGCGGCGAGCCCGCCGATCAAAACCGCGCCCGTGAGCGCCGCGACCGCCTTGCGGACCAGCCGCCCGATATCACACCCCTTGCTCACCCGCCCGTCTCCCTCGATGCAGCCCCTGAAAAACGCGAAGCGTCGAGAACTCTATAGGAAAGCCCAGCGGCCTGTCATCCGGAACCGCCGCCGGTGCGATGCGCGGGGTCGCGTGCGTTAAGCCTCGATCCAATCCACCTTGCGGCCGGCGAGGTCGAAACAGGCGGCGTTGAGCGAGCCGCCGAAACCGCAGCCTCCGTCGAGCGTCGCGGTCACCGGGCCGAAGCGGGGGCCGGCGCGGGTGCGGTCGAAGCCGCTCACCACCAGCGCGAATCCGGCATAGGGCTCGGCCAAGGCGGCGAAATTGCCGCTGCCCCACCAGAAGGTGTCGATCTGCTCGGTCAAGGGGCGCTCGGGGTCGATGCCGGCATGAACGAAAAGCAGTTCGCCGCCCCGCGTATAGGCGGCGCGGCGAAGCGAGGTGAGAAGCTCCTCGTGGCCGGGATTGCCGCGCACCGTCTCGCGCAGCGCGCTGGTCCAGCGGCTCAGCGCCAAGGCGCCCTCGCGCAGGCGCGTGCGCGCCCGCTCGGCCGGCTCGCCATAGGCTTCCAGGGTGGCGCCGACGCCCTGGCGCATCATCCATTCGAAAACCTCGCCCGGCGCCGGGGCGAATTGAAGCTGCAGCAGCTTGCGCCACATCTCTTCCTGGGTACCGCGCAGATAGACGATGTCCTCGGGCTCGACCCCGGGACGGCAGAGAAATTCGCGGCGGAAGGCCAGCAGCTCGTCGAGGGTGGCGCGGATGGCCGCGCCGCGGCCGAGGTAATTGCCAAGATAGACCAGCCGATCGCCGGGCCGGAAGCGCGGCAACAGCGCCGTGTGCAAGGCGCGCAGCCGCTCGGCCTCGCCGTGCACGGCGGCGACGCCCCACACCCGCTCGGCGCAGTTCAGAACGGCGAAGATTTCGGCGGCGGCGGCGGTCATCGCTGGACCGCCATTGTTGCCGCTTGCCCCGCTCGGGGCAAGAGACGCCGCACCGCCGTGATCAGCCCCCGGGATCCGCCCATGCCGGCCCCTCCAGGCAAGGCAGGCGGCGACGCCAGCCCGGCCCGAGAAACGATGGAAAGGCGCCGCGCCGCCGCCTCAGGCCGCCTGCAGCATCTTCTCCAGGCGCTCGGTCGCGACCACCTCGTCGATATGCTCGACAGCCGCGAACTCGCGCACCAGCCGGTCCAGGGCGGCTTCGTAGATCTGCCGCTCGCTATAGGACTGATCGGGCTGGTCGGCGCTGCGGTGTAGGTCGCGCACCACCTCGGCGATCGAGACCGGATCGCCGGAATTGATCTTGGCCTCGTATTCCTGGGCGCGGCGGCTCCACATGGTGCGCTTCACCCGGGCGCGGCCTTTGAGCGTCGCCAAGGCCGATTTCATCTTCTGCGGCGAGCTCAGCTTGCGCATGCCGACCGCCTGCACCTTGCCGAGCGGCACGCGCAGGATCATCTTGTCGCGCTCGAACTCGATCACCACGAGTTCAAGTTTCATGCCCGCGACTTCCTGCTTCTCGATCTTCAATACTTTACCCACGCCATGGGTCGGGTAGACCACATAGTCGTTGGGCGAGAAATCACCCTTCTTCGACATGTTCTTTTCTTTTGCCTTTACCGGTTGTCCCACGGAGAGAGAAGCAAGAACCTTCCCCTTCGCGATTCCGGACGAGCCGGCGCGTGACGTTCGAGTTCCCAAAGCCAAGTGGATTCGCCTCCAATCCATGCCCAGCCGCCCGGGAAAAAACCAGCCCCAGGGTGGCGGCGAGACCGTGATTGATCAGGCGACCACTATATTACAATTTGTCTCACGATGACAGAGATTCATGCGCCGGCGCCAAGGCGCCGGCGTCAGTCGCATCCACCGGATGCAATCTCCTCAAGTAATGCGCCTATTACGAGTTCTTCGCGGGCTCGGCGCTAAAATACTTCTCGAACTTGCCCTCGACATCGCGGAAATCGTCGGCATCGGCCGGCGGTTCGCCCTTGCGGGTGATGTTGGGCCACTTCTCCGCGTATTCGCGATTCAACTTGACCCAGCTTTCGACCTCGCCATCGGTGTCGGGCACGATCGCCTCGGCCGGACATTCGGGCTCGCACACCCCGCAATCGATGCACTCGTCGGGGTGAATGACCAGCATGTTCTCCCCCTCGTAGAAGCAATCGACCGGGCAGACTTCCACGCAGTCCATATATTTGCATTTGATGCACGGTTCGGTCACAACGTAAGTCATCTGCCTCAGTCTCCGCTATACCGCGCTCCGCTATACCGCGAGGGTCGGGAAAAAGTCGCTGCCGGCAGGTTCCTCACCTTGGCGCGCACCGCGCCTTGCCGTCCCGGCTGTCGCCGCAAACCCCCAGCCTCGACACTCGGGGGATTTGCGTATCATCGAAGGCGGCGGCGTTCAACCCTTGTTATGTGGGGGACTATCAAGCCTTGGCCGCGCCGCCGTTCCGTCCCTATGATAACCGCCGAGCCGGCAGGCAAAGCCCGGCCAAGTGCATGGAAAGGGAGGGCCGGATGGCGAAGCCGCATTTCAAGTTCTGGGGCTGGGGTACGGTCGACGAGGGACTCGGCGAGGCCGAGGCGCGCGAACTTGCGAAGCGGAACGCCGCTTTCTTCGGCGTCAGCGACTTCGCCCGCACGCCGCCGCCGCGCGCCGAGGAGATCGCCCTGGCGGCGCCCCGCATCAAGCCGCCGAGCCGGCTCGCGGCCATCTGCTCCAGCACGGCGGAAGACCGGCTCATTCACACCTACGGCAAGTCGTTCCCCGACAGCGTGCACGCCTTTGCCCGCAACTTCCCCAATCCGCCGGACGTCGTCGCCCGGCCCCACACCGAGGAAGAGGTGGTCGCGGTGCTGGATTGGGCCGATAGCGTCGGCGCCGCGGTCATCCCCTTTGGCGCCGGTTCGTCGGTGGTCGGCGGAATCGAGCCCCGATTCGGCAACAAATACGGCGCGACCATCACCCTCAACCTGCAGGGCATGGACCGCGTGCTCGAGGTCGACGCGTTTTCGCGCACCGCCCGTATCCAGGGCGGCGTCTTGGGTCCCGATCTCGAACGGCAGCTCGCGCCGCACGGCCTGACTCTGCGCCATTTCCCGCAGTCGTTCCAGTTCTCGACCCTGGGCGGCTGGATCGCGACCCGCTCGGGCGGCCACTTCGCCACCCTCTATACCCATATCGACGATCTGGTCGAGAGCACGCGCGTGGTGACGCCGGCCGGCATCGCCGAGTCGCGGCGCCTGCCGGGTTCGGGCGCCGGCCCCTCGCCCGACCGGCTGTTCATCGGCTCGGAGGGCATCCTCGGGGTCATCACCGAAGCCTGGATGCGGCTCCAGAAACGGCCCACCTTTCGCGCCAGCGCCTCGGTGCATTTCACCGACTACGCTAAGGCGGTCGAGGCGGTCCGCGTCATCTCCCAGGCCGGGCTCTACCCCGCGAACTGCCGCCTGATCGACGCCGAGGAAGCGGCCGACATGGGTGCCGGCGACGGCTCGAAGCATCTCCTCGTGCTTGCCTTCGAGAATGCCGACCATCCGGTCGTCACCTGGATGGAGCGGGCGCTCGAGATCGCCGCCGACCACGGCGGCGCCTTCGACAAGGCGGCGGCGGAAAAGGCCGACGCCCACCGCGCCGGGGCTTCCGGTGCCTGGCGCGACGCCTTTATCCGCGCGCCTTATTTCCGCGAGGTGCTGACCGGCCTCGGCGTGATCTCCGATACCTTCGAGACCGCCATCACCTGGGACCGTTTCGCCGCCTTCCATGCCGGCGTCAAGGACGCGACGCACAAGGCGATCAAGGCGGTGACCGGGCGGCCCGGCCGCGTCACCTGCCGCTTCACCCATGTCTATCCGGACGGGCCGGCGCCCTACTTCTCGTTCCGCGCCCTCGGCCGGCGCGAGGCGATGCTGGAGGAGTGGCAGGCGATCAAGGACGCCGCCTCGGACGCGCTGATCAAGATGGGCGGCACCATCACCCATCACCACGCGGTTGGCCGCGACCATCGGCCATGGTACGACCAGCAGCGGCCCGAGCTATTCGCCGGCGCGTTGCGCGCGGCGAAGAAGAAGCTCGACCCCAAGGGGCTGCTCAACCCGGGCGTTCTGATCGACCCGTGAGCGGAACGCGGATCCGGATCGGCGCGCCGCTCCTCCAAACTCATGCCTGATGGGCCGGGACGCGCCAGCCGCCACGCGGGAGAGATATCTTGGAGCAAAGCGACGGATTGCACGAGGGCCGCGCGGCCGAGACGCTCGGGCTCGGTTTCATCGGCGCCGGGCGCCTCGGCACCGCGCTCGCCTGGAGCTTCGCGGCTCGCGGCTGCCGCGTGCGAGCCGTCGCCAGCCGCTCGGCGCCGGCCAGCGCGCGGCTGGCAGCGCGAATTCCCGGCTGCGGCGTCGCAAGCCCCCAGGATGTCGCGGCGGGCTGCGATCTCATCTTCGTCACCACGCCGGACGACGCCATTGCCGATTTAGCCGAAGGCCTGCGCTGGCGCGCCGGCACCGGCGTCGTGCATTGCAGCGCCGTCACCGAGGTCGCGGCGCTCGCCAAGGCCGCGCGGGACGGCGCGCTGACCGGCGGCTTTCATCCCCTGCAGACCTTCGCCGATCCCGCCAGGGCGGTGCGCGCGCTGCCCGGCTCGACGATCACCATCGAGGCCGAGGAACCGTTGAACGGCATCCTGGTCGCGCTGGCGACGCGGCTCGACTGCGCGGTCAATCGGCTGCCGTCCGGCGCCCGCGGTCGCTATCACGCCGCTGCCGGCTACGGATCGCAATTCGTCCACGTGCTGTTGCGCGAGGCGGCGAAGATCTCGCGCTCGTGGGGGATGAGCGAGGACGACACGGTGCGCGCCTTCCTGCCGATGTTGCGCGGCACCTTGGCCGCGATCGAAGGCGCCGGCATCGCGCCCAGCATGCCGGGGCCGGTATCGCGCGGCGACGTCGCCTCGATCGCCAAGCATGTCGCCGCACTGGCGGCACTCGATGGCGATATCCTCGATCTCTATCGCCAGCTTTGTCGCCGCACAATTCCGCTAGCGGAAGAACGCGGCGTCATCGATGCCGCCACGGCGGCGCGCATACGGGAAGCGCTTTTTCGCTCACCCGGCTGACCTTCCGCTCGCACCATCGCGATGGGCGCGGCGGCACCCACAACGGCAACCCGACGGAACGCGTGGACGGAGCGGCGCTCGACGCGCCGCTACGAACCCCGAGGCCGAGCTATCTCGCCCGCCGGCGCCGGGCCCAGATGGGTCGCTTTTCCCGCCGGACTCTTCTATTGTCTCTTCCGATTTCGGAAGCTGACCGCATTTACCGATAGGCTTTCCATGTCGAAGCGTACCCGCAGTTCGTTCGGCCGCCGCCTGCGGCGGACCGGCGTTCTCTGCCTCGCGCTGCTGACCGGCGGCTGCGCCAGCTATCACGCGCTGCCGCTCGCGAAGAGCGCCGACCTCGCGCCGAACCTCGCCGCGCTCGACCTCGCGCTGCCGACGGCTAAAATCGCGCCCGCGCGACCGCTCACCATCGACCAGATCGGCCTTCTCGCCGTGCTCAACGATCCGGCGCTGGCAGCGGAGCGGGGCCGCCTCGACGTCGCCAAGGCCGCGTTGCTGCAGGCCTCCGTGCTGCCGAACCCGCAACTCGGCTTCGGTTTCGGCGCGCTGATTAGCGGCCCCGCTACCCTTTCTTCCTATACCGCGAGCCTGTCCGAGGATGTCGGCGCGATCCTGACCTATCGGCCGCGCGTCGCCGCGGCGCGGGCGCGCGTCGGTTCCGTCAACGCCGATCTGTTGTGGCGGGAATGGCAAGTCGCCGAGCAGGCGCGCCTTCTCGCGTTCGATCTGCACGGCCTCGACGCCGGGATCGCGATTTTGCGGCGCCAGCAACACCTGCTCGCACGCGAGGTCGCGGCGGTGCGGGCGGCCACGGCAGCGGGCAGCCTCGACCTGCGGGCGGAAGCGCCGCTCCTCGCCGCCAAGGCGAATGCCGAACAAGCCTTGGCGGCGCGCGAGCTCATGGCCTTGCGCGCCTGGCACCGGCTCGACGCGCTGCTCGGGCTCGCGCCGTCGGCGCGTTTCGCCATCGCGCGCCCCATCCTCGCGCCGCCGCCCGCCGATCTTGCGCCGCTGATCGCAAGCCTGCCCGAGCGCCGGCCCGACCTGATCGCGCTGAGGCTCGGCTACAAAGGCGCCGACAAGACCCTGCGCGCCGCCATCCTGGCGCAGTTTCCGGCGCTCGTTCTCGGCGGCAGCGGCGGCCGGGATACCTCGAACGTCGTCACGGCGGGGCCGCAGATCACCCTCGCCCTGCCGTTCTTCGACCGCAATCAAGGCCAGATCGCGGCCGCGCGCGCGACGCGCCGGCTGCTGCGCGCGCAATATCGCGACCGCCTCGACGCCGCGGCCGGCGCGGCGGAAAGCCTTGCCGCCGACGAACGCCGCCTGGCCGCCGATCTGACCGCGGCACGGCAGGCAAAAGCCCAGGCGGACGCGCTGTTCCGCGCCGCGCGCGCCGCCTACGGCGCCGGCAATCTCGACCAGCGCACCTTCGCTGATTATGAAACCACCGCCCTCGCCCGCGCCCTGAACGTGGTCGACCTCGAGCAAAGCCTCGGCCGCGACCGCCTGACGCTCGCCGTCGCGCTCGGACTCGGCCTGCCGAAGACGCGGCTTGTCGCCGGCCGCAAGGACAAGCGCCCATGACGCCTCGCCGCCTTCTCGCTTCCGCCGTGCTGGCGCTGGCCTCGGTTTTGCTGATCGCAGCCAAGCCGAACGACGCGGGGCCGAGCGTTCTGGTTCGGCTTGCGCCGCTGCGCCTCGGCACCCTGCCGCACGTGATCACCGCCTACGGCAAGGCGGAACCGGCGGCCGAGGCGCGGCGGCGCGTCATGGCGCCGATCGCGGCCGAGGTGACCGCGCTTTACGTCCACCGGGGCGAAGAGGTGGCCGCGGACGCGCCGCTTCTCCGCCTGATACCGAGCCCGGCGAGCGCCGCGGCTTATGCGCAAGCGCGATCCGCCGTCGGCGTCGCCAAGGAATTGGTGGCGCGCACGCGCACCCTGGCGCGCCAGCATCTCGCCACCGGGCAACAACTCGCCGCAGCGGAAAAATCGGCGGCCGACGCAACCGCCGCCTTGGCCGCCTTGCAGGCCGAAGGCGCGGCCGGGCCACAGACCCTGCGGGCGCCGTTCCGCGCTATCGTCACCGGCCTCGCCGCCAGCCCCGGCACGATGGTGCAAGCGGGCGCGGATCTGGTCGATCTGGCGCGGCCCGACAGCCTTGTTCTCCGCGCCGGCGTGGTGCCGGCGGAAGCGAAGGCCGTCGCGCCCGGCGACACGGTCGCGCTCACGCCGCTTGGCGGCAAGAGCCGCTTCTCGGGCCGGGTGCGCTTGCGCGCCGCCATGGTCGAGGCCGGAAGCGGCCTCGTGCCGGTGGAAATCGGTCTGCCGGCAGGCAAGGCGCTGGTGGGCGAGATGCTTCGTGCCGATATCACGACGGGAGAGGCGCGGGGCTATGTGGTGCCTCATGCCGCGATCCTGGTCGATGACCGGGGCGACAGCTATGTCGTGCAGGCGGTGAAGGGACGCGCGCGAACGGTCATGGTGCGCGTGCTCGCCGGCAATGGCGATGAAGACGTGATCGCCGGCGCGCTTGATCGTGGCGCCCCGGTCGTGCTCGCCGGCAACCACCAGCTCAAAACCGGCATGCGGGTGCGCACCGCCGATACCACGCGAGGCCGGCGCCGGTGACATTCGTCGCGTGGCAGGAGCGTCACCGCCGGTCGCTCCTCTTCGTCGCCTTCGCGCTCGCGCTCGCCGGCGTCTTTGCCGCGATTACGCTTCCCGTCGGCCTGTTTCCGGTCGTCAGCTTTCCTCGCATCCGGATCGAGGTCTCGGCCGGCAGCATGCCGGCGAAACAGATGCTGGTCGACATCACCGAGCCTCTGGAGGAAGTCGGCCGTGCCGTGCCGGGCGCGATCGACGTATCGTCGCGCACCTCGCGCGGCGCGGCGCAGATCTATGTCGACTTCCCCTGGGGCTCGAACATGAGGCAGGCGCTTCTTAGCGTCGACGCCGCCTTCGCCCAGAAGCTGCCGAATCTGCCCAAGGGCACGAGCTACGTGGTCCAGCAGATGGACCCGGACACGCTCATGCCCTTCGTCGATTACGCGCTGACCTCGAAGACGGTCTCGCCGGTCGCGCTACGCCGCCTCGCCAAATACGAGATCGTGCCGTTGCTGACCGGCATTCCCGGCGTCCGGATGGTGAAGGTCGATGGCGGCGACAAGCCCGAGGTTCAGGTGTCGATCAGACCGGCGGCGCTGCAATCCCACGGACTCACCATCCAAGATGTCGCGACGGCGATCTCGCGCGCCAACACGGTGCAGGCGGTTGGCCGGATCGAGGACAACGATCTCCTGTATCTGGCGATCAGCAACAACGCGTTTTCCTCGGTCAAGTCGGTTCGCGATATCGCGCTGCGGACGGGAGCCGGCGCCATCGTCCGCCTTGGCGATATCGCCAAGGTCGCGATGGGAACGAAGCCGCGCTGGTATCTGGTCGACAACGAAGGGCGGCCCGCGGTCGATATCGGAGTCTATCAACAGGACAGCGCCGATTCGCTCCGCCTCGGCCGCGCGGTGCAGTCCCGCCTCGACCGCTTCATGAAGACGCAGCCGGCCGCGATCCAGGTTCACAAATGGTACGATCAGACGGCCCTTGTCCGCTCCTCGATCGCCGCCGTGGCGGAGGCGATCGTGATCGGGCTCGTCTTCGCCGCCTTCGTCATCCTGGGATTCCTGCGCAACGGGCGGGCGACGGTGGTCGCGATGACCGTGGTGCCGATGTCGGTTCTGATCACCATTCTGCTGCTGTCCCTCCTTGGCATGTCGTTCAACATCATGACGCTCGGCGGCATCGCCGCGGCGATCGGCCTGATCATCGACGACGTCATCGTGATGATCGAGCATATCGCCCGCCGGGTCGGCGTGCCGGGAGCCGACGATCCCCACGGCGCCGTGCTGCGGGCGGCCAAGGAATTCCTGCCGCCGCTCTCCGGATCGAGCTTCGCCACCATCATCATCTTCATTCCGCTGGCGTTCCTTTCCGGCGTGACCGGCGCGTTCTTCAAGTTCCTCTCCCTCACCATGGCCTCGGCGCTGATCATTTCGCTGCTGCTGACCGCCCTCATCGTGCCGCTTCTGGCCCGCGGCCTGATCGATTTCGACAAATGGCACGATCCCGCGCACGAGCGCGAGACCTGGCTCAGGCGGAGCCACGGCCGGATTCTGCGCCGCCTGATCGCGCATCCCTCGCTGATCGCGATCGGCATCGCTGTTCTGGTCGGCGTCGGCTATCTCGCCTATGGGCATGTCGGAACCGGCTTCCTGCCACGCATGGACGAAGGCGGATTCGTGCTCGATTACCAGACCGCGCCCGGCACCTCCCTGACCGAAACCAACCGCGAACTTGAGGAGATCGAAACGATCCTCAGGGCCGATCCCTATGTCGATACCTATTCGCGGCGCACCGGCGCCGGCCTCGGCGGTGATCTCAACGAAGCCTACCAGGGAGATATTTTCGTTCGCCTCATCAGCGCAGCGCGGCGGCCGCCGATCTGGCGGGTGATGGACGAGATCACGGCGAAGATCAACGACCGGGTGCCCGGCGTCAGCTTCGACACCCATCAGCTCCTGACCGACATGATCGGTGACATGGTGGGCCGGCGCCAGCCCGTGGTGGTAGCGCTCGGCGCCAAGAACCCTGCCGTCCTCGACGCCGTCGCGACGCGGGTCGCGGCGGCGATCGCCAAGGTGCCGGGGATCGAACCGGCGTCCGTGGATAACGGCGTGGTGCCGGCCGGCGACGCGCTGGAAATCCGCGTCGATCCCGCAGCGGCGGCGATGGAGGGCGTGACGCCGGCCAAGGTGAAGGCCGAGGTCTATCATTACCTGCACGGCGCCGTGGTCACCAGCTACCTCGGCGCCGTGCAGCCGATCGGCGTCCGGCTCTGGCTCGACGCGCCGGGCAAGGTCGGCCGGCGCAGCTTGGCGAAACTGCCGATCCGGGCGCCGGACGGCCATATCTTCCCGCTCGATACCATCGCCAAGGTCCGTTTCGTCGCCGGACAGCCCGAACTCGTCCGCGACAATCTGGCCCAGATCGTGCCGGTGACGGCGGTCATCGGCGGCGGCCACGATCTCGGCCGGACGATCGCGGCGGTGAAGAAAGTTCTGGCCCGGCCAGGCCTCATTCCGCCCGGCGTCTATTACCGCCTCGGCGGCCTTTACAAACAGGAGCAGATCGCGGCCAAGGGCATGATCGAGGTATTCCTCGCCGCCGCCGTCGCCGAAATCATCCTGCTGCTGTTTCTTTACGAGCGCTTCCTTCTGCCTATCGTCATCATCCTGAGCGCGATGATCTCGACCTCGGCCGTGTTCATCGGCCTGTGGCTGACCGGCGTCGAGCTCAATATCACGGCGATGATGGGCATGGTGATGATCATGGGCATCGCCACCGAGATGGCGACCTTCCTGGTGTCGGAATATCAGGCGCTGTGCAAGGCCATGCCGCCGCGGCAGGCGATTTTCGAGGCGGCGCTGAACCGGCTCCGCCCGATCGTCATGAGCACGCTGGCGATGATTCTGGCGCTTCTGCCCTTGGGCGCGGCGATCAGCGGCGCCGGCGATCAGATGCTGCAGCCCTTGGCAGTGGCGATCATCGCCGGCATCATCGTGCAGCTGCCGCTCGTGCTGCTCGCCATGCCGGTGGTGATCGCGCTGCTCGAATAAGCCGGCCGGGGCGCGTGGCCGCTCTGCGGGCGGATCTGCGGGCGGACTACGGCGAGCGCCGCGCGCCCGCCACGTCGCGCGCGGCAAGGCCGCCGGGGCCGTGGTCTCCCCTCTCGGCAGCAAGCGCGGGCGTGAGGCGAACCGGCACGCCGCGCCGCTCGGTGCCGGCGCGGGTCAAGGTTCGCCAATCGATCTCCCCGCTGCGAGCGCCGGCCGCCTCGATCACCTGTTGCACGAGATCGGGCGGAATCGCCGGCATGACGCGCCTTCCGGATTCAAGCGCGGCCGCCTGCGCGGCGTCGGGGAAGACCGTGACATAGAGCCCGCTGCCGATCCACGCCACCTGCACCGGCTGATCGATGACACGGACCGGCGTGCCGACCGCGACTTCCGCGAATAGCCGCGCGATGTCCTCTGGGTAAAGGCGAATGCAGCCGTGGCTCACCATGCGGCCGACTCCATAGGGCTGATTGGTGCCGTGAATAAGATAACTCGGCCAGCCGAGGGCGAGCGCGTAATCGCCGAGCGGGTTGTCGGGGCCGGGCGGCACGACCTTGGGGAGAGCGGGATCTTCAGCAAGGATCGAGGGCGTCGGAACCCAGGCTGGATGCACCTGCTTGTCGACCACGCGGGTGACCCCGAGCGGCGTGCCTCGCCCCTCGACGCCGACGCCGATCGGAAAGGTCTGGACCGACCGCCCATCGGGCGGAAAATAGAACAGCCGTTGCAACGCGAGATTCACCACGATGCCCCGATGGGGGACGTCGGGGAGAATATAGAAGTTCGGAATCACGATGCGCCGGCCGGCACCGGGAAGCCAGGGATCGACGCCGCGGTTGGCGGCGATCAGCTGGGTGTAGCCGAGATCGTAGCGGCGCGCGACATCGAGCAGCGTGTCCTCATAGCGCGTGACATAGATTTCGACCTGCCCGACCGCGATCTGGGTGGGCGCCAAATCGAAACTTTGCGCCGCCGCCGGAAACGGCAGGCCGATCGCCAGCGCGATCGCCGTCAGGGCCAATAGGCCGCGCCGCCACGCGCCGGCTCCGCCACCGCCAAGATCGCGGCCGCGGAAGGCCAGCCCGGTCCCGGTTCTTCGCCTCCCGGCCTTTGCAAACGGTCGCATCGCCAACACCGGAAAATGCGTCGCGGAAGCTTGCGCGCCGCGGAAGAACAGAGAAGATTTCTTGGAAGCGTCGCACGGCCGCGCGCCGTGAAACCGCGCTTCCCGATCCGACCTTCGCCACGCGAACCATACTAATATTAATACTGTGCCTGCCGCCGGTCTTGTTCATTGATTCACATCAAAACATTCCGCCGGCGGCGCGCCGTGGCGGCTAGAACGCGAGCTGCGACTGCCCGGCCGGGACCAGGGTCAGGACCCGATCCGGAGGAAAGGTCAGGACGACCCTTGTTCCCTGGTGCAGCGCGCTCTGGATACTAAGGTTGCCGCCGTGCATCTCCATCATCGCCTTGGCGAGCGGCAGGCCGAGGCCGGTGCCGGCGTGAATGCGGTTCGGGACATTGGCAACCTGGCCGAAAGGTGTCAGGGCCACTTTGATGTCCTCCGCCGTCATGCCGAAGCCGCTGTCGCTCACGGCAATGGCCAGAGCCCCGCCGCCGAGCCGCTCCGCAGTGATCCTGACGATTCCGCCCGCGGGCGTGAATTTGACCGCGTTCGACAGAATGTTGATCAGCACTTGGCGAACCATGCGTTCGATGGCGAGCAGGCCGAGTGTCGGCGCGATCGGCACAAGCTCGATATCCACCCGCTGGCGCTCGGCAAGCGACCGGATCATTCGCATTGCCATTTCGACCGCATCGACGGCGGCGAACTCGCTGGCCTGCGCCGCGTCGCCCTTTCCCCTCTCGATCTTCGAGAGATCGAGAATATCGCTGATGATGCCGAGAAGATGGATACCGCTTTCGTTGATATCTCTCGCGTAATCCAGATATTTCACATTTTCGACCGGACCGAAACGCTGCTCGCGGATGATGTCGGAAAAGCCGATGATGGCGTTCAAGGGCGTGCGCAGTTCATGACTCATATCGGCTAGAAATCGCGACTTGGCGTGGCCCGCCTGTTCTGCCTCGTGAAGCGCGACGGCGAGGCGCTCAGTCATCCTCTTCAGCGTCCGGCGCGAGGCGGCAAGCGAGCGGATCAAATTCTGCGCATAGGCGACGATCGGCGTCGCCACCAGGGCCGCGACGAGGGCCGCGGCAACCAGCGTTGACGGCGGCGGCGGCGCCCGCAACATCCAGCCGATCAGGAGATGCAGGGCGAGGGCTGCGATCACCACCGCGCCGACCACGAGCGCGGTCGCCATCGGCAGGCTGGCGCGGCCAAGCAGGCGATCGAAGCCGGCCAGCGCATGACGATCCCTATCGCCGCCAACCGAATCCGGCGTCGTGCCTCTCCCGGCCTGTCCCTTTGGGCTCGGCGCGTTACCCATCACCTCGACCGACGGCTCTGGTGTCTGGCCGCTCAGGCTAGGCTCGGAAAATTAACGTTTCGCTAATATGCGGGGCGCCTCACCGCCACCGGTTTAGGCCGACGGCGCCAAGGCCGGCTTGAAGCCTCTCAGGCGAAGCGAATTGGAGACCACGAATACGCTCGAAATGCTCATCGCACCGGCGGCCACCATCGGGTTGAGAAGAACGCCGGCCAGCGGGTAGAGCGCGCCGGCGGCGAGCGGAATCAACGCGACGTTATAGGCGTAGGCCCAGAAGAAGTTGCCCCAGATGGTGCGCAGCGTTCGCCGCGACAGCGTGGCGGCGTTGACGACGCCGCGGAGGTCGCCGGAAACCAGGATCACGTCGCCCGCCTCGACGGCGATGTCGGTGCCGGTGCCGATCGCGACACCGACGTCCGCTTGGGCCAGCGCCGGGGCGTCGTTGATGCCGTCGCCAACGAAGGCGACCTGGTGGCCCTCGCCCTGCAGACGCGCGATTTCCTGCGCCTTCTGGTCCGGCAGCACCTCGGCCAGGACCTGCTCGATGCCGACGCTGCGGGCGATCGCCTCGGCGGTCCGCCGGTTATCGCCGGTGAGCATGGCGACCTTGATCCCAAGATCGTGCAGCGCCCGCACGGCCTCGCGCGAGCCTTCCTTTAGGGGATCGGCGACGGCGATAACGGCCGCGAGTTTGCCATCCAGCGCGGCATAAAGCGGGGTCTTCGCTGCCTCGGCCAGGAATGCGGCCTTCGCGGCGGCCGCGTCGAGCGCGACGCCGAGCTTGGTCATGTAGCGGTCGGCGCCGATTTGAAGCGTGCGGCCGGAGACCTTCGCGGCGATGCCGTAGCCCGGTTCGGCACGGAAATCATCGAGGTCGGGGAGCGTAAGGCCCTTCGCGGTCGCGGCGGCGACGATCGCCTGCGCGATCGGATGCTCGCTCTTGGCCTCGGCGGCGGCAACCGCGGCGAGCAGAGCATCCGCAGTCCAATCGGCGGCGCCCTCGAACCGGATGAAGTCGGTGAGATCGGGACGGCCCAGGGTCAAGGTGCCGGTCTTGTCCAGCACCACGGTGTCGACCTTGGCCAGCGTCTCAAGGGCGGTGCCGCGGCGGAATAGGACGCCCATCTCGGCGCCCTTGCCGGTGCCGACCATTATCGCGGTCGGCGTCGCGAGCCCCATCGCGCAGGGGCAGGCGATCAACAGCACCGAAACGGCGGTGACGAAAGCGTAGCTCAGGGCCGACGCCGGCCCCACCAGGAGCCAGACGGCGAAGGTCAGCGCCGCAACGGCCATGACCACGGGCACGAAGACCATGGCGACCCGGTCGGCAAGCCGTTGGATCGCCGGCTTGGTGCCTTGCGCTTCCTCGACCATCTTAATGATGCGGCTTAGGACCGTATCCTTGCCGACCTTGGCGACCCGGAAGCGGAATGCCCCGGTCTTGTTGATGGTACCGCCGACGACCTCGGCGCCCACCGCCTTCTCGACCGGAACCGGCTCGCCGCTGATCATGGATTCGTCGACGAAGGAGGCGCCCTCCACGACTTCGCCATCGACCGGCACGCGCTCGCCGGGGCGTACCTGAATGACGTCGCCGACGACGACCTGCTCGATCGCGAGTTCGGTCTCGCGGCCGTCGCGGATCACCATGGCCGTCTTGGCCTGAAGCCGCATCAATTTCTTTATCGCCTCGGAGGTGCGGCCCTTGGCGACCGCCTCCATCAGGCGGCCGAGCAGGATCAGGGTGATGATGACGCCCGCGGCGTCGAAATAGGTATTGGCGGTGCCGGCGGGAAAAATTTGCGGCACGAAAAGCGCCAAAGCGGAATAGAAGAAGGCGGCGCTCGAGCCCAGCATCACCAGACTGTTCATGCCCGGCGAGAGATGACTGAGCTCGGCCCACCCGGTCGCATAGAAGCGCCGTCCGGCCCAGAACTGCACCGGCGTCGCGAGCAGAAGCTCGACGATCTCCCAGCCCCGCGCCGTCGCCAGCGACAGCATGGCCTTGTCGAGGCCCGGCATGTATTTCACCATGGCGATGGCGAATAGCGGGATCGTGAACGCCGCGGCGAAAATCAGATCGCCGCGCAAATCGCGAATCTCGCGCTCGCGCTCGGCCGCCTCCGCGTCCGCGCCGTCGGTTTGCTCTTCAAGGGCCTTCGCCTCGTAGCCCGCGGCCGCGACCGCGGCCGCGATGTCCACAAAACCCGCCCGGCCATCGATGTAGCCGACATGGGCGCGGTTGGTCGCGAGATTGACGCCGACCGAAACGACGCCCGGAACCTTTTGAATCGCCCGCTCGACGCGGCCGACGCAGCTCGCGCAGGGCATGCCGAGGACCGTAAACTCAAGGACCTCAACATGGGGCGAGTAGCCGGCGTTCTTCACCGCGGCCAGGAGATCGCCGATCTTGGCCTGCGCCGGATCGAGATCGACGGCCGCGCGGCCGGTCGCCAAGTTGACGCTGCTCTTGGCGACGCCCGGCACCTTGCCGAGCGCCCGTTCGACACGGCCGACGCAACTCGCGCAGGTCATGCCGTCGACGCGGAACGTCACATGTTCAGCCATTACCCGGTCTCCCATCCTCTGGCATCGCCGTCGGACGCGCCTCGGCGCCACGCGGCGCTCAGCGGCGATACTTGAGGTATTCCATCAGTTCGTCGACAAGGGCGTCGGAATCGCCGCGCTCCGCCGCCGTCGCCACGTGATGGCGCAGATGGCTGCGCAGAATCAGATCGCCAACCTTGTCGACGGCGCCCTCCACAGCCCGCAGCTGCTTGAGCACGTCGACGCAATAGACGTCCTCCTTTTCCAGCATCTTGAGCACGCCCTCAAGATGGCCCTTCAGCGACAGAAGCCGGCGCCGGGCGTCCTCGCGAACGTTGTCGTCAAGATGCAGATGGCCGCTGTGCGTCGCGCTCACCCGGCCGTCCCGACCTCGTAGCCCTCGCCGACGACGGCCGCCTTCAGCGCCTCGAGCGGGGCGGCGCCCTCGACCACGGCCTCGCCGCGATCCTTGCTCACCTCGACGACCCGGACGACGCCCGGCACCGCCTCCAGCGCTTTGCGAACCGACATCTCGCAGTGGCCGCAGGTCATCCCCGATATGTGCAGCGTGGTGGTCACGGGCAAACCCTCCTTGTATATAACCCACCCCACATGGGGTGGGTACTGCATAGCTAAGCTTGGCCGGCGCGGATGTCAATCCCCGCGGTACGCCTGATCGGCGGCGACGGCGACGGCCGGGATCGCGGCATGCCAGGCGTTTTCCAGGGAAATCCTTGACTCCCAAAGCGGCTTCAAAGTCCCCTTGGGGAGCGATCAACCGTCGAACATGCAATCGGAGGCGGATCCGTCACCCTGGAACGGGAGGTCGATGCCCGATGCTGAGTTCGCTCGCCAGCGACGCCAAGCCCTACATCGAGGCCTACGGCTAGTGGGCCGTCGCGGCCGCCATCTTCCTCGAGGATTTCGGGCTGCCGCTGCCGGGCGAAACCATCCTGCTCTCGGGCACGGCACTTGCCGCCGAGGGCTATTTGAACCTCCGCCTGCTCTTGATCGTGAGCTGGCTCGCCGCTGTCGCCGGCGACAACATGGGCTATGTCATCGGGCGTTTCGGCGGCCGCCGCCTCGTGCTCCGTTACGGCCATTACGTGCCCATCACCAAGGCCCGGCTGCGGCGGGTCGAGGGCCTCGTCGATCGCTATGGGTCGATTGCCGTCGTGGCGGCGTGGTTCGTTTCGGTGGTGCGATAGCTTAACGGTATCGTCGCCGGCATCAGCCTGATGCGCTGGTGGCGCTTCTGCTTTTTCAACGCCCTTGGCGGCGGCCTGTGGGTGGGGCGGGCTGTGGGGCGTGCTGTTCTGGCTGCTCGGCGGCCCCAGCAGCAACGTGTTTCTTGCCTATTCGATTATCACCGGGATCGGCGTCACCCTGATACTCGCGACTATCTTGCTTTCGCATCGCCTGCGGCGCTAGCACGCGATCCCAGTCATTGGAACAGCGCCTCGATCACCGGACAATCGGGAACGCGGCCCCGCGTGCATTGCGCTACCATGCCGGCCATGACCCGCCGCAGCCGCTTCAGATCGGCGATCTTGCCGTCGATCTCGGCGAGACGCGCCGCCGCGACCTCATGCACCTCGGCACAGGTGTAATCGCCCCCATCGACCAGATGAAGCAGGCCGCGCAACGCGTCGAGGCCGAACCCGAGCTCGCGGCCGCGGCGGACGAAGCCGAGCCGCTTTACATGCTCGGGCCCGTAGCGGCGATAGCCGCTTGGGCTTCGCGCCGGTTCCGGCATGACGCCGACCCGCTCGTAATAGCGGATGGTCTCGACCTTGACGCCGCTTTGCCGCGCCAGCGCTCCGATGGAAAGACCGGACGTCGTGCTCATCATCGGCCTCATGAAATCGCCAAGGACGCCGCCTTGACCCTGTAGCGACTACAGACTCTAGGTTAGCCCTATGGCGAGATGGAGCGCAACGACGCGCCGCTGCCCCGGCAATGACAGGCGGAGACGATGACAACATCCAATTGCTGCCATGCGAGCGAGAGCGCGAGAGCGCCCGATATCGCGGTGATCGGCGCCGGATCGGCCGGTTTCGCGGCGGCGATCCGCGCCGCCGAGCTCGGCGCGCGGGTTGCCTTGATCGGCCACGGCACTCTCGGCGGCACCTGCGTCAATATCGGCTGCGTGCCCTCGAAGACCTTGATCCGTGCCGCCGAGGCGCTTCATGGCGGGCGCGCCGCTGCGCGCTTCGCCGGCATCGACGGTGCAACGAGGCTGCGCGATTGGTCCGCCCTCGCCACGCAAAAGGACGCACTGGTCGCGAGCTTGCGGCAAGCCAAATACACCGATGTGCTGAAAGCCCACGAGCGGATTTCCTACCGCCAGGGCCGGGCGCGGATTGTCGGGACCGGGCTCACAGTCGGGGATGAGACGATGGCGCCCGTCCGGATCGTCATCGCAACCGGCGCCGCGCCGAGCAGGCCGGCGATTGCCGGCCTTGAGACCGTCCCCTGGCTTGATAGCACCGGCGCCTTGGCGCTGCGGCGGCTGCCCGCCTCGCTGCTCGTCGTCGGCGGCGGATTTGTCGGCTGCGAGCTCGGCCAGATGTTCGCCCGCGCCGGCGTCGCCGTCACCATCGTCTGCCGCTCGCGGCTCATGCCGCAGGCGGAGCCCGAGATCGGTGCGGCGCTCGCCGATTATCTTCGCGCCGAAGGCATCGACGTCCGTTGCGGCGCGGCCTATGAGGCAGTGGAGGGCGATACCGCGGGCGTCGCCTTGACCCTCCGCACGGCGGACGGCCGGCCCGACGCGGTGCGCGCCGAGCGGCTTCTTGTCGCTGCCGGCCGGCGGCCGAATACGGCCGGCCTTGGGCTGGCCGAGGCCGGCATCGCGACGGATGCGCGGGGTGCCATTCACGTCGACGACCGGCTGCGTACGACCCGGCCCGGCATTTATGCGGCCGGCGACGTCACCGGCCGCGACATGTTCGTCTACATGGCGGCCTACGGCGGCAAGATCGCCGCCGAGAATGCGCTGAACGGCGATAGCCGTTGCTACGACAATGCCGCCATGCCCGAAGTCGTCTTCACTGATCCGCAGATCGCGACGGTCGGACTGACGGAAGCCGCCGCCCGCGCCAAGGGCTTCAACGTCGAAACCTCGCTGATCGGCCTCGATCAGGTACCGCGCGCCCTTGCCGCACGGGACACGCGCGGACTCGTCAAGCTGGTCGCGGAACGGCGAAGCGGCCGCCTGCTCGGCGCCCATATGCTGGCGCCGGAAGCCGGCGACAGCATCCAGACCGCGACCCTCGCCATCAAGCAGGGCATGACCGCGAGCGATCTCGCCGAGACCGTCTTCCCCTATCTCACCACTGTCGAGGCCTTGAAGCTCGCAGCGCTCGGCTTCACCAAGGATGTCGCGGCGCTGTCCTGCTGCGCCGGGTGACGTGCCGCGTTATGCCGCCCGCGCCGGCTTTCGCCGATAATGCAGGTAGAGCGCCGGGATCAGGTTGGTGGTGAGCAAGGCGCTCCAAAGAATGCCGCCGAGGACGACGATGGCAAGCCCTTGTTCCGGGGCCGCGCCCTGGCCCCAGCCGAGCGCCGTCGGCGCCATGCCGAGAACGGCGGACAGCGTGGTCAGCAGAATCGGGCGAAAGCGCACGTGAATCGCCTCGCGCACCGCCGCTTCAGGGACAAGGCCGGCGGCTTCGTTGCGGCGGACGCGGAACAGCAACACGATGCCGTGATTGAGGCTCAAGCCGACGAGGGTGAGAAAGGCGACCAGGCCGGTCGCGTTCAAGCCGACGCCGCTCAGGATCAGGGCAATGGCACCGCCGGTGAAGGCGAGCGGGATCTGCACGAGCAACAGGCCTGGCGCCAGAAGTCCATCGAATTGCAGGATCAGGATTCCGGCCATGAGAACGAATGCGGCAAGCGCGGCGATGCCGACGCCGAGGGCGGTGTGAATAAGCTCCGGATAAAGACCGCCGAAATCGATGCGATAGCCGGGTGGCATGCGAAGGCCGTTGAGCGCAGCTCTCGCCTCGGCCATGGCGCGGCCCAAGGAAGTGGTCGGCGTCGCCAGGATGTCGAGCGCCCGCGCGCCGTCGATATAACGGATTTGGTTCGGCGTGCTGACGAGCTTGAGCGTGGCGAGCTGCCCGAGCGTGGTCCAGCCCCGCGTATGGACCCGCAAGCCGTCAAGCGCCGCGACGGAAAGATCGGGCGCCTGCGCCAAGCGGAGATAGAGATCAAGCGGCACGTTGCCCCGCGGGATGCGCGCGATCACCCGGCCCGCGAGCAAGGGATCGATTTGCCGATAGAGTCCGGCCGGGCTGATGCCATAGGCCGCCGTCGCGCCGGGTTTCGGCACCACATCGAGCTGCGTCACTGGATAGCCGTCGTTGTCGAAGATATCGCTCAAATCCGGCACCCGGCGCAGCCGCGCAGCGATTCTTCCGGACAGCGCGCGGAGCGTCACCAGATTGTCGCCGAAAACATGGATGACGAAAGGCTGCGGCAGGCCCGAGAGGCTTTCGCCGACGCGCTCGATGGTCGGGGTGTCGATGGACGCCTGAACGCCGGGCATTCGGCTCTCGCGGGTAAGCCGCGCGCCGATGCGATCAAGGCTGTTGGCACCGATGCCCCGTTTCAGCACGATTTGAATCTCGCCGGCGTAAGCCGGTTCGGTATAGGCGGTGTCCGCCGCTGAGCCTATACGGGCATAGGTGTGAAGTACGGCGGGATCGGCGCGCAGCCGGCGCGTCAGACGATCGACCGCGGCTTCGGTTTCGGGCAGCGAACTGCCGGGCGGCAGCGTGAAGCTTTCCAACATCACGCCTTCGTTCGGCAGCGGCAGAAAATCGACCGAAACCAGCGCCAAGCCGGCAAGGCTCGCCAGCAACAGCACGACGCAGAGCCCCAAGCTCGCGCGCGGCCGGCGGGCGATAAGATCGAACAGGCGAAGATTTTCCCGGCGCAGCCGCTCCAACACCCGGCCGCCGACGCTCGGGCGGCGTTGCGGCCGGGCGCCGAGAAAGCCCAAGACCAGCGGGATCAGGCTGAGCGAGATCAGCAAAGAGGCCAGGATCGCGAGCGCCATGGCGAGCGCGAAGGGAATAAAGAACAGGCCGGCGAGGCCGCCGACGAACAGCAGCGGCAGGAAGACCGCGACGGTGGTCAGGCTGCCGCTGACATCGGGGCTCGCGATATCGGCAAGCCCATGGCGGATGCCGTCCCAACGGCCCTCGCCCTGTTCCCAGCGGTGATAGATCGCCTCGAGAACGATGATGGCATCGTCGGCGAGCAGGCCGACTGCGACGGTCAGTGCGCCCAAGGTCATCAGATTGAGGCTTTGGCCGGCGGCGTAAAGCCCGCCAATGGCGAGCAGCAGCGCGAGCGGAACGCTGAGCGCAAGCGCCCAGATGCCGCGCCCAGCACCGAGAACCCAGAACAGGATGCCGATCGCGAGCAGCGCGCCGATCACCAGGTTGCGCCCGAGATCGGAGCCGATCAGGCGCACGAGATGCCCTTGGCTATAGATGCGCACCCAGCGCACGCCCGGCGGCAACTCGCCCGCGGTTCACTTCAGCGCGCGTTGCACGGCGCGGGTCACCGGCACCGTCGAGGCGCCGGGCTGCTTGAACACGGTGAGCGCGATGCTGGGCGTGCCATCAAGGCGAATGGCGCTTTGAATCGGCACCGGCGCCCGCACGACGCGCGCCAGATCGCCAAGCGGAATCGGCCCCGAGCGCCCTTGCACGGGGACGGCTTTCAGCGCCGCCGTGGTCAGCGGCAGATCGCGCAGTTCGATCAGCATGTGCTGATCGGATAAAGCCGCCCGGCTTGAGCAGCACCGCTTGGCGGAGCGCCGCGACCATGGCGGTGATCGACACGTCATAGCGATGCAGGGCCGCGAGATCGGGTTGCACCCACAAGGCCTCGTTGCCGCTGCCATAAACCTCGACGCGCTGCACGCCGGGAAGCGCCCGGAGCGCGGGCGCGATCGCCGATTCGACCGCGCGTTCGACCGCGACCGGGGCGACATCCGACGGGATCCGCGCGGCATAGTCGGCGACCTCGTTGATCGCGTTGCCCATGACCTCGGCGTAGGGGCGAGCGCGTGCGGGCAGCTTGCTGCGCGCCCGGTCGATGGCGCCATTGACCGCTTGCAGGTCTTGCCCCGCGTCGGTGCCATTTGCGAAGCGGACGTCGGTTTCGACCACGCCGTTGCCCATGGTGGAGCGCAGGCCGACAAGGTTCGGAAGCGCCAGGATCTCGCCCTCGATCGGCCGCGCGATCAGCGCTTCCAATTCCACGGCGGTGGCGCCGCGATCGTGCGTGACGACGCCGATCTCGGGATAATCGAAGCGCGGCAACACCTCGACCGGGATATTGACCAACGCGTAGACGCCATAAATCACCAAGGCGCCGTAAATCAGACCCCAGAGAACGGGCTTCGCCACCAGCCGTCGCAAGGCTTCCATGATCGACATTGATCAGCCTGGGATCAGTCTGGCGGTTGGTAGCGCCGCGCGACGTCGCGGTGGAACTTCAGATAGGCATCGGTCACCACCACCGCGGTGCCCACGGGCAAGCCGTGCGTGATCAGCGTCCAATCGCCAAAGCTCGGGCCCGGCGCCACGGCGCGGCGTTCATCGCCTTGGATGGTATGCACCAGAACCCACCAGCGGCCGCGATCGAGGATGAGCGCCCGCGTCGGCACCGCAACGCCGCTGAGTGGCGCCCCATCCAGCGTCACCGTCCCCGCCTCGCCGGCGAGCAGGCGCACCGCCGCTCGGGGCTTCAAGCCGATCGGCCGGCCGCCGGCCGGCCGCGCGATCGGCAGGACGCTGACGACCTCGACGGCGATCGGCGCCGAACCGTCCGCCGGCGTGAAATATCCGCTCATGCCGCGATGAATCTTGCCGGCCGCGGTGCCATAATAGATCGCTTTCAACCACAGACGGTGTGCGGGCACGATGGTCAGCACGGTTTGCCCGCGGGCGACGCGCTCGCCATTGGCGGCCGCCAGCACCAGCACCGCGCCGCTCTCGGGGGCGCGCAGAACCGCGCCGCTTTGCGCCGCCCGCTGCTCGCGCTCCGCGGCCAGGGAGCGCTCGGCCGCTTGCAGTTGCGCGGCGGCACTGGCGACGGCGCCGCCGCGCCGGGCCAAACGCGCCGCGATCTCGGGACCGGTGAGGCGCCCGAGCACGGCGCCGGCCGCGACGGCCTGGCCGGGAACGGCGTCAAGCCCCGCTATCACGCCCGGCTCTGCGGCGCGAAGCCGCGCGAGCGCGAGCGGCACCACGCGGCCATAGGCGCGGTACCGGGCGCTCACGCTCCGGGCCTTTACGGCGACAACACCCGGCACGACACCGGGCGCGGTTCCGGGCGCCGCAGCGGCCCTGGGGCCGGTCGACGCCACCAACATCACGGCAAGCCCGAAGGCGCCGACCGCACGACGGGCGCGGCGCGAAGCCGGCCGCTGGCGCATGGCACGGCGAATCGGTAGGGCGCGCGCGCAAGGCCGTCGCCGCGTCGCCAGCGGCGGTTCTGGTTTGGTTTTCGACGATCGCGAGATGCATGGTCAGGACCAACGCCGTAACGCCAGAGCACAAGCCGGGTCCGACAAGGCGGCATCGCCTGCTTGCGCCCCACTTCCATACACTGAATGGCTGGCCGCACCTAGTCCCCGATCGTCCGCCATCGCCGCAGCACACGGGCCTGTTCGACAAGATATCGCGGATCGCCGGCAATAATTCCGGTAGGCGCAGGGCGTATTTTATGTAAGCATTTTTAAAACTACGGAGGCAAAAACTCTCCGATCGTCGAGGCAGCGCTTGCCAGGGAGGACAAGCGATGGATCGAGACCGGCAGGCCAAGACGCGAGCGGCTTGGCTGGAAACTCTGGCGCGCTACAAATTGGATCCGGACCACGCCGCGAGCGCGGAAATCTGGTCGCCTCGCCTCGAAGCCTGTTCGCGGGACGAACTTATCGCGATCCAGAATGCCAAGCTCGCCGCGCTGGTGCCCTTTCTTTACGAGAACAGCGACTTCTATCGCCACCGTTTCGACCGTCTCGGGCTGATTCCGAGCGATCTCCGCACCGTCGCGGACCTGCCGCGCTGGCCGGTCGTGGACAAGGCCGAGATGGCCGAGGACGCGCTGCTTCACCCGCCCTATGGCACCTACACAGCGATGTCGGAGGACCTCTGGGCCGAGCGCGGCTGGATGATGTTCTCGTCCTCCGGCACCACCGGCGCGCCGCGCGTCTTCCGCTATTCGCACCTCGATCGGGACTATTGGTGCTGGGCCAATGCCCGCGCCCTTGTGTCGATGGACTTCCGCCACGGCGACACGGTCTTCATGATGACCGGCTATGGCCCGCATGTCTGGGCCTGGGGCGTGCAATATGCCCTGGCCAAAATCGGCCTGCCGACGATTCCGGGCGGCGGCATGGATGCCCGCGCGCGCGCCAACATCATCGTGCGTTTTCAACCCACGATCCTGCTATGCACGCCCTCTTACGCGCTGCACCTCGGCCGCGTCCTGCAGGACCTCGGCCACGATCCGCGCCAAACCAAGGTGCGCCAGCTCTTTCTCGCCGGCGAGCCGGCGATGGGCATCGACCGCACACGCGAGCGCATCCAGGACCTTTGGGGCGCCCGCATCGTCGAGTTTTACGGCTGCACCGAGGCCGCGCCGCATGTCGGCGGCTATTCCTGCGCGGCGTCGCAACCGAAGGACGGCCCGGTTTTCGCGCATCTCATGGAAGATATCGGCATCTGGGAGGTGGTTGACCCCGAAACCGGGGCCAGGCTGCCGCCGCGCCGGCGCGGCCTCACGGTCTGCACCAGCCTCAATTCCGAAAGCTCGCCCCAGCTTCGCTTCCTGGTCGGCGATTACACCGAATTCGACGACCGCCCCTGCGCCTGCGGTCGCACCCATGTCCGGGCCATCGGGTGCTTCACCGGCCGCGCCGACGACCTCATCAACCTCCGCGGCATCAAGATGTTCCCCGGCGCGATCGAGGAGGCGGTGCGTTCGCTTCCCGATGTCGGCGACGAGTACGAGATCGTGCTTTCGGCCAATGATGCCGGCATGGACACCATGATGCTGCGCATCGAACACCCGAACCACGGCACGCCCGACGAAATCCGGGACCGACTGCGCGCCGAGGCGCGAAGCCGCCTCGAGGTTCAGGTCGACGTCGAAGTGCTCGCCCCCGGCAGCCTGCCGAAAACCGAGTTCAAGGCGAAGCGGGTCAAGGACTTGCGCGTCAAAGCTTGACCCGCTTGCCCGCCGGCTATCGCCATCATCCCGAACCATAGGAGGACCGGGTCATGTCGGACCCTCGCCCATCGATGCCGCTGTTTCGCGCCGAGCATGTCGGCAGCCTGCTGCGACCGCGCACTCTGACCCAGGCCCATCGCGCTCTCGAAAAGGGCGAAATCTCGGCCGACGACTACCGCGCCGTGGTTGAGCAAAGCATCCGCGAGGCGGTGGCGATGCAGGAGGCGGCCGGACTCGAGGTGGTGACGGACGGCGAATTTCGCCGCGGCTCCTACTGGGGCCATTTCGTCGAGGCGGTCGAGGGCATGGGCACCAAGCCCGCCCTGTTCGACTTCCATGACGCGGACGGCCACGTGCAGCCGTTCATCGCCCCCCATGTCGAGGGCAAGATTTCCCGCACCCGGTCGATCTCGGGCGCGGAGTACCGCTTTTTGCGGGCGGCCGCCATCAAGACGCCGAAGCTCACGCTGCCCTCGCCGCCGACGATGCATTTCTGGCGCGGCCCGGCGGGCATCGCGCGCGAGGCCTATGTCGAACTCGGCGAGGTCTTCACCGATCTCGCCCGGGTCTACGCGCAAGAGATCGCCGATCTCGCCGCCGCCGGCTGCCGCTACGTGCAGATCGACGAAGTGCCGCTCGCCATGCTCTGCGATCCCGGCGTGCGCGAGGTGGTGCGCGGCCGCGGCGAGGACCCGGAGGCGCTGGTCGGCATTTATATCGACGCGATCAACGACGCGGTAAAGGATCGGCCGGCTGGCATGACCGTCGGGCTTCACATGTGCCGCGGCAATTTCAAGGGCAAATGGCTCGCCGAGGGCGGCTACGAGAGCGTCGCCGAGCGCGCCTTCGCCGAGCTCAAGATCGACGTCTTCTTTCTCGAATACGATTCGCCGCGCGCCGGCGACTTCGCGCCGCTTCGCTTCGTGCCCGCACCCAAGGGTGTCGTCCTCGGCCTGGTTTCGAGCAAGACGCCGGACCTCGAGGCGAAGGACATGCTGATCCGGCGAATCGAGGCGGCGAGCCGCGTCCTGCCCTTGGATCGTCTCGCGATCAGCCCGCAATGCGGTTTCGCCAGCGCGGTCTCCGGCAATCCGCTCACCATCGACGACGAGCGGCGCAAGCTCGAGCGCATCGTCGAGGTCGCGCGCGAGGTTTGGGGCCGCGCATAACCGCCGGCCCCGATAGGGCCGCTCTGCGTCAAGGCTGGCTCCGGCGAGCGACCGCGATGCGAACAAGCGCCGCCGCGTCTTGTTTTGCGCGCGCCAGCGGCGTAAATCACGACTAACATCGACACAAAAGCTAAAACACTTCGGGAAACGCGCGACTGGACGGCAGGCGAACGGAATGGCAAGGCTTCTTTCTCTGACCCTTAACGGTAAGACGCATCTCGGCGCCGTGCCGGACAACCTCCTGTTGCTCGATTATCTGCGCGAGCGGGTCGGCCTGACCGGCACCAAGACTGGCTGCGACGGCGGCGAATGCGGCGCCTGCACCGTGCTGATCGACGACAAGCCGGTGCTGTCCTGCCTGACGCTCGCCGCAGTCTGCGACGGCCGGCGCGTCGATACGGTGGAATCGCTGGCCGCGAATGGCCGGCTCTCGGCGATCCAACAAGGATTCCATGAAAAGCTCGGCGCCCAATGTGGCTATTGCACGCCGGGGCTGATCATGGCCTCCGAAGCTCTACTGCGCGCCAATCCCGATCCGAGCGAATCGGAAATTCGCGCCGCCCTGGCCTCCAACATCTGCCGCTGCACCGGCTACGTGAAAATCATCGCCGCGGTGCGTCACGCGGCCAAGCTTCGTGCCGCCGGAGAACGCCGATGAACGAACTACCGCCGAAGCCGCAGCCAG
>JAJYTL010000277.1 GCA_021793055.1 Pseudomonadota bacterium | reverse complement strand
AAAGCCAGAGCCGCCGCTTTCTCTAACGGCCTGGTGCGGCAACGCGCAGCCGAGATCGACCGCAGTGGCGAATACCCCTGGGACATCGTGGATGCGCTGAAAGCCGAGGGCTTTCTCGGCATGACCATCCCCAAGGAACTCGGCGGGCAGGGGCGCAGCTTCCTCGATACCGTCCTCGTGATCGAGCAGATGGCGCGTTCCTGCACCGTCACCGCCCGCATCGTCGTCGAAGCGAACATGGGCGCGATCTCGACGATCATGGCCTACGGCACCGAGGCGCAACGGAGGCTCGCCGCCGATCTCGTGCTGAATGGCGACAAGCCGGCCATCTGCATCACCGAACCAGACGCCGGCAGCGATGCCTCCGGCATGACCACGCGCGCCGACAAGCGTGGCAACCGCTACGTGCTCAACGGCCGCAAGCATTGGATCACCGGCGCCGGCATCTCGCGCCTGCACCTGATCTTCGCGCGCGTCTTCGATGAAAGCGGCGAGGCGCTCGGCGTCGGCGGCTTCCTCGCCATCCGCGGCGAGGCCGAGGGGCTGCGCGTTACCCGGCGTGAGCCGACCATGGGGCTCTGCGGCATGCCCGAGGGGGAGATCACGTTCAGCGATCTCGAGATCACCCCCGACCGGGTGCTGCTGCCGCCATCTGGGTTCAAACGCGGGTTTGCCGACCTGATCAACGCCTATAACAGCCAGCGCGTCGGGGCTGGCACAGTTGCGATGGGCATCGCCGCCGGGGCGCTCGAACACGCCGTCGCCTGGGCCAAATCCCGCGAGCAATTCGGCCGGCCGATCGGCGAGTTCCAGGGCCTGCAATGGATGCTGGCAGACATGCAGACGCAGCTCACCGCCGCACGCCTAATGCTTTACGCGGCAGCGGACTCGCGCGGCCCGAATGGCAGCGCTTTCCCCGATCCCAACCTCGCCGCGCAGGCGAAGATTTTCGCGTCCGAAGCGGCGATCAAAATCGTCAATGATGCGCTGCAGATCTTCGGCGCGCGCGGCTATTCGCGGGATTTTCCGCTCGAGCGGATGGCGCGTGACGTGCGGATGTTCACCATCGGCGGCGGTACGGCGCAAGTTCTGCGCACGCTCGTTGCAAGCAAGGTGCTGGGCTGGAAACTGCCGCAGACGCGCGACGGTTACGTCCGGTAAAACGCGTGAAGGGAACGGCCGGCGCCGGCTTTGCCCCAGGCCAGCGGCCTGGACGAGCGGCCGTGAGACCCGCGTCATCCGCCAGTGCCGGCGTCTTCGCACTGTCCGAATTCATCGCCAGGGTATCCGCGGCTACGCAGGCCATCACTTTGCGCTTGCCGCCGCGCGAAACATCCATCCTGCTCCGCAATCGCCATGTCCGCGACCAAGATCCTTTGGGGCCAGGTGTTCGCTGTCGGCGCCACCGTGCTCGCCTTCCTCTGGGGGGCGACGGAGTGGGTCGCATGGCGGCTTCTCTTTCAGCCGCAGCTCGGCCGGCCCTGGTTCGGGGTTCTTGGTTGGCCGGTCTATCCGCCGCCGGCCTTCTTCTGGTGGTGGTTCGCCTTCGATGCCTATGCAAGCGAGATTTTCACCGAGGGCGCCATCATCGCCGCCGCGGGTGGCGTTGCCGCAGTGATCGTCGCGATCGGCATGTCGCTCTGGCGCGCCCGGGAAACCAAGCGCGTCACCACCTATGGCTCGGCGCGCTGGGCGCAGAGGGCGGAGATACGCGCAGCAGGCCTCCTGGCCCAAGACGGGGCGGTGCTCGGCCGCTGGCAGGGGCGCTATCTCCGCCATGACGGCCCCGAACATGTGCTCTGCTTCGCGCCGACGCGCTCGGGCAAGGGCGTTGGCCTCGTGGTGCCGACGCTGCTGACCTGGTCGGGATCGGCGATCGTCCACGACATCAAGGGCGAGAACTGGACGCTTACCGCCGGCTGGCGGCAACGCTTCGGCCGTGTGCTGCTGTTTGACCCAACCAACGCCGCGAGCGCCGCCTACAACCCGCTGCTCGAGGTCCGCCGCGGCGAAGGCGAGGTGCGCGACGTCCAGAACATCGCCGATGTCCTGGTCGACCCGGAAGGGGCGCTGGAACGCCGCAACCACTGGGAAAAGACCAGCCATTCCCTGCTGGTCGGCGCGATCCTTCACGTGCTCTATGCCGAGCCCGACAAAACGCTCGCGGGTGTTGCGCGCTTTCTGTCCGACCCGCGCCGGCCGATCGAGAAAACGCTCCGCGCGATGATGACGACGCCGCATCTCGGCGCGCGCGGCGTGCATCCGGTGATCGCGAGTTCGGCGCGCGAGCTGCTGAACAAAAGCGAGAACGAGCGCTCCGGCGTGCTCTCAACCGCCATGTCGTTCCTCGGCCTCTATCGCGATCCCGTCGTCGCCACCGTGACGCGGCGATGCGACTGGCGCATCCGCGACCTGGTGGAGGCAAAGGCGCCGACCACCCTCTACCTGGTAGTGCCGCCTTCTGACATCAGCCGCACCAAGCCGCTCGTGCGCCTGATCCTCAACCAGATCGGAAGGCGTCTGACCGAGGAGCTCGCGCCGAAAGCGCGGCGGTATCGGCTGCTGCTGATGCTCGATGAGTTTCCGGCACTCGGGCGGCTGGATTTCTTCGAAAGCGCGCTCGCCTTCATGGCGGGCTATGGGTTGAAAAGCTTCCTGATCGCCCAGTCGCTCAACCAGATCGAGAAAGCCTACGGCCCGAACAACGCGATCCTCGACAACTGCCATGTCCGCGTGAGTTTTGCGACCAACGACGAGCGCACTGCCAAGCGTGTCTCTGACGCCCTCGGCACCGCGACCGAAATGCGCGCGATGAAAAACTACGCCGGCCACCGGCTCAGCCCCTGGCTTGGCCATCTCATGGTCTCGCGCCAGGAAACTGCGCGGCCTCTTCTGACCGCGGGCGAGATCATGCAGCTTGCGCAGGAGGACGAGCTGGTGCTGGTATCGGCCTGCCCGCCGATCCGCGCGAGGAAAGCCCGCTACTACGAAGACCCGGAGCTTTCAGCACGCATTCTGCCGCCGCCATCTTTGTCCCCGCAGCTTCTGGAACCGGCACCCGACGATGCCCCAGCCGATCAAGGCGACTGGGCGGGCGCCATCCTCGCCGAACCTTCCTCCGCCAGCGCCGGCGATCCGGCAAGTGGCGGCATCCGCCGCGAGCCCGAGTTGCCGGTGCATGAGGACATCGCGCCGCCGCCACGGCGGGCGGTCAATGAGTTCGAGCCGATCGAGGATGCCGACGATGAGCCGCAACGCCTGCGCGGCGTGCGGCGCGCGATGAGCGACCTCGCCCGGCAGGCGGCACTCGATCCGGCCGATGAGATGCGGCTCTGAGCGCGATGCGAACCAAGCACACGTTCCGCCTGCCGGCCGATCTGATGACCAAACTCGCCGACCACGCGGGGCGCAAAGGCGTGAGCCAAGCCCTGATCGTCGAGGCGGCGCTCGCCTCACACCTCTCTCCCGACGGCGCCGAGCGGCTGGAAGCCGCACTCGCCCGCCGCCTCGATCGCATCGGCCGGCATCTGGACCGCATCGAGCGGCATGTCGCCATCACGAGCGAGGCCCTGGCCGTCTTCGTCCGCTTCTGGCTGACCAGCACACCGCCTCTGCCCGACAGCGCCCTCGCCGCAGCGCAAGCCAAGGGCCGCGAACGCTACCAAGGCTTCGTCGAGGCGCTCGGCCGGCGGCTCGCGCGCGGACACACGCTGGCGGATGACATCGTCCGCGATGTCGTGGGGAACGCGGCGGAGGCGGATGGGGCCCGAGACGGTGAGGACGGACAACATCGCTGAATGACCGGCTTCGGCCGTCGGACGGGGGCTTTCGTCTTGCGGTGATTGCGAGTGCTCGCCTATTTTGGTCGTAAAACACGCGGCGGGCGACACAGAGGCGCGACGTGGCAGCGTCACGTGAGGCCCGAGAGAAGGGGGGTGTCGCCGATTTTTGCGAGTTATGCGACACCGCATGTCGCAGTTGGGTTGAACAGGCCTATCAGGTCCGGATGCCGCTTGGGGGGATCGCGCATGCTGCCCTTGGAAGGGTCTGCATCCATTGCAATCAATATTGCGCCGGGTCCAGACCACATGTACAATGATTCCACATTTCTATTGAAATCGTGCTTTGGATCCGGAGGCTGAACGCAATGCCAATCTACTTGCTGAGTGATCGAGAACTGCATAAAAAAGTAAGCGACGATTTTGGATACGCTCCAGGTGTCTACCGGCTTCATTTCCAATCCGAAGCTGGAATATTTACACATATTCAACGTCTCCTTGATACGGACGATCAAGGCATCTTGTATATTGGAACATCGATAAGCCTGCCTTACCGCATCAGCAGCCTAAAGAGGAGCATTTCAGCCGCCTATGGTGTAGATGGCTATACGGATCCCGGAACCCATCAGTGCGGAAAGAAAATCGTGCAGTCTCCCAGATTCCGGGAGCACTTCCCTTTCAGTGGATTTTGCTTAACTGTTGAGCCGTGCGAATTGCACGACGACAATGTCGGCTATGGAGAGGGCGATCACACGAGGTTGGAGTGGGAAAAGTTAAGTGAGTACTTCTCTCGATTTGGTGAATTTCCACCCCTGAATGGATAGTTTTGCCGCGCCGTCCGGCGTATTCGTCAAATTTCCCGGATAAATTTACATCCGCTTCGAGTCGATTCGGTGTGTCGCGTAA
>JAJYTL010000276.1 GCA_021793055.1 Pseudomonadota bacterium | reverse complement strand
TTGTTCCGCTGCTCGAGGCGGCGATCGCCGAGACCAACCGGCCGCTCGACGTCTCCTCTGTGCGCCACATCCTGGTGACGCCGGACAAGCCGACCCGCCCCGACGAAATGCTGGCGCTGATCGCGCGCTATTTCGACCGCGTGCTGGTGCACGGCGATCCTGGCTTCATCGCCTTCGACCACACCTTTCCGGCGGTGAAGGCGCTCGGCGCCAAGCTGTTCTATACCGGCTACGTGGTCGACGATAAGGCGCTCGGGCCGAAGCCGGCGAGCGCGGCGGACCGCGCCAAGGGCGAGGTCGTGGTATCGGCCGGCGGCGGCGCCGTCGGCGAGAATCTGCTCGCCACCGCCATCGCGGCGCGCCCGGCGACTAGGCTTGCCGAGCGGCCGTGGCGGGTTCTGGTCGGCCCCTCGGTCACGGCGGCGGGCTTCGCGGCACTCGCGGCGCAGGCCGCGCCCGGCGTCGTGGTCGAGCGCGCGCGCGCCGATTTTCCTGAGCTGCTCGCCAAAGCGCGGCTTTCCATCAGCCAGGGCGGCTACAATACGCTGATGGAGATTCTGGCCACCCGCTGCCCGGCCGTGGTGGTGCCTTATGCCGGCGGTCTCGAAACCGAACAGACCTTGCGCAGCGCGCTGCTCGCCGAGCGCGGCTATCTCCAGGTGATCGAGGAAAAGGCGCTGGCGCCGGCAGTGCTGGCCGCGGCCGTCGACCGCGGCCTTGACCAGCCGCCGCGGCCGGTCGCCGGCATCGATCTTTCGGGCGGCGCGACCAGCGCCCACCTGATCTCGGACTGGGCCGAAAACCTTGCCTGGAGCTGAGGCGATGGCGGGCTTCGCGGCGCTCGCGGCCGAACTCGACGCTTGGCAGAACGCGGGAAAAAGCGCCACTCTTTGGTTACGAGACGATGACGCGGCCCTGGTCATGCCCGAACTGGAGCGGCTTCTGGCGTTGAGCGGCGCGCTCAACGTCCCTCTTTGCCTCGCGGCCATTCCGATGGCGGCATCGCCCGCGCTCGCGCGCGCGCTCGCGCGCCGCCCGACGGTCGCCGTCGCGGTGCACGGCCATGCCCACCGCAACCATGCCGCGCCGGGGGAGAAAAAGGCCGAGCTCGGCCCCGCCCGCCCGGTCGGCGAGATGGTCCGCGAGCTGGAATCCGGCCTCGCCCGGATGGGGCGGATGTTCGGCACCCTGCTGCGCCCGGTGCTGGTGCCGCCATGGAATCGCATCGCCGCCGAACTGGTGTTGGCCTTGCCGGCCATCGGCTTTCGCGGCCTTTCGACCTTCGGCGCGCGCCAGAGCGCCCATCCGGCCGCCGGATTGCTCCAAGTCAACAGCCATGTCGAGGCAATCAACTGGAAGGCGGGCGGCGTCGCGGCCGCGCCCGGCGCGATTTTCGCCGGGCTCGCCGGCCATCTTCGCGCCCGCCGCCTGGGCGAGGCCGACGGGGCCGAGCCGACGGGCTTGCTCACCCACCATAAGATTATGAAAGAAAACGACTTCTTTGCGCTGCAGCGGATCCTGGCGGCGATTTCCGCGCATCCCGCGGCGCGTTGGTTGACCCTGGACGAGGCGTTTCCCGGGCCATGACGCGCTACCGCTATGCCTGGCAAGCTCTGTTGCCAGATTACCTTCGGGGCCTCGGCGGCGGAGGCCTTGCGGCGGGCGGCGTTATCTTCCTTCATCCGGCCGCCGTGGCGGCCTGGCCGCTCGCCGGCCTCGCGCTGCTGTTCCTCGCCTTCGCGCTGCGCACGGCGCTGCGCCAAGTCGGTGCCATCGAAGTCTCGGCCGAGGCCTTGCGCCGGCGCGGCCCCTTCAGCCAAGCGATCTTTTGGGGGGAGATTCGCGCCCTCGATCTCCGCTACTATTCAACCCGGAGGGACAAGTCCGGGGGCTGGATGCAATTGACCGTGCGCGGACCAGGCCGGCGGCACATCGCGGCGGACCAGGCGATCGGCGACTTCCGCGCCCTGGCGGCGCGGGTCGCGGCGGAAGCCGAAGCGCACGGCGCGCGCGTCAGCGAGACCAGCCGGGCCAATCTGTTCGCGCTCGGCATCCGCCTCGAGCGCGCGCAACCTGAGCCGGGGGAAACGCCCGGACAAGCGAGGGAGAACGTCTCCGGCTGATGGGCACAGTGCTGCAAATCCGCGATCTGGCTGTGCGTTTCGATCTGCCCGAGGGGCCGCTCCGGGCGGTCGACGGCGTTTCGTTCCGCGTTCCCGCCGGGCGCACCGTGGCGCTCGTCGGCGAGACCGGCTCGGGCAAATCGGTGATCGCGCAAGCCATCCTCGGCATCCTGCCGGCCAAGGCGCGGATCGAGCGCGGCGAGATCCTGTTTCGCGACCCCGACACGCCGGGCAGCAAGATCGACGTCTCGCGGCTCGCTCCGGAAAGCCGGGAGATGCGCGATCTGCGCGGGCGCCGCATCTCCATGATCTTTCAGGAGCCGATGACCTCGCTCAGCCCGCTGCACACGATCGGCGACCAGATCGGCGAGGCACTGACCCTGCACCGCCCGGTGCGTGGCGCCGAGGCCGATGAGACCGTGCGGGAGATGCTGCGGCTCTGCGGCTTCCCCGATCCGAAGCGGGCCATGCACAGCTACCCGTTCGAACTCTCGGGCGGCCTGCGCCAGCGGGCGATGATCGCGATGGCGCTGATCTGCCGCCCGGCGCTGCTGATCGCCGACGAGCCGACGACCGCCCTCGACGTCACCATCCAGGCGCAGATCCTGAAACTGATCAAGGAACTGCAGGCGACGTTCGGGATGGCGATGCTGATTATCACCCATGATCTCGGCGTCGTCGCCAATGTCGCCGACGAGGTGGCGGTGATCTATCACGGCCAGCTGACCGAAAGCGGCCCGGTCGCGGATATCTTCCGCCAACCCGAGCATCCCTATCTGCAGGCGCTGCTCCGCGCCGTGCCGCGTTTCGACCTGCCGGCGGGCCAGCGCCTAGTGCCAATCCGCGAGATTCCCCGCGTCGAGAGCAAGATGCCGCGCGAGCGCGAGCCCTGGCCGGCGGGCGCCGACGCGGCACCGCTGCTCGCCGTCCACAACGTCTCCAAGAGCTACCGCATCCGGAAACGGAGTTGGCTTCCGGCCAGGATGGGCGGCGAGGAAGACGGCGAGGTGGTGGCGGTCGAGGACGTGAGCTTCTTCATCCGCCGCGGCGAGTGCCTCGGCCTGGTCGGCGAATCGGGCTGCGGCAAGACCACGGTTTCCAAGGCGGTGATGCGCGCGATCCGCGTCAACGACGGCAAGATCCTGTTCAACGACCGCGGCCGCGTCGTCAACGTGCTCGACATCAAGGGCGACGCGCTGCTCGCCTATCGGCGCAAGGTGCAGTTCATCTTCCAGGACCCCTTCTCGTCGCTCAACCCACGCATGACGGTCTTCGACATCGTTAGCGAGCCGCTGGTCATCCACGGCATCGGCGACCGCGAGGAACGCTTCGCCCGCACTCGGGAGCTGCTCACCCTGGTCGGGCTCGATCCGCGCTTCATGCGCCGCTATCCGCACAGCTTCTCCGGCGGCCAGCGCCAGCGCATCGGCATCGCCCGCGCGCTCGCGTTGCAGCCCGAGCTGCTGATCTGCGACGAGCCGGTGTCGGCTCTCGACGTTTCGGTGCAGGCGCAGGTACTGAATTTGCTCAAGGACCTGCAGAAGGAATTCGATCTCACCTATCTCTTCATTTCGCACAATCTGGCGGTGGTCGACTACATCGCCGACCAGATCGCCGTGATGTGCGCCGGGCGGTTGGTCGAGATCGCGCCGCGCGAGGTGTTGTTCCGCGAGCCGCGGCATCCCTACACCAAGGCGCTGCTTTCGGCGGTTCCGACGCCGGATCTCGACCACCGGCTCAATCTCTCGCAAGTCCTCGAGGGCAAGACCAGCGATCCCACGGCCTGGCCCGAACCCTTCACCATCGATGCCCGGCACCGCCCGAGCCTCGTTCATCTCGGCGCGGGACATTACCTCCGCGCCACCGTCCCAGAAGCCGTGACAGAGACCGTATGATGCCCCGACAAAATCCCCGCCGACCTGAGAGAAAATACAACGTCGCACGCGCCGGTCTTATGTTCGCCGCCGCGGCGACGCTGCTGCTGCTGCTGGCGCGGCCGGCCTGCGCCCTCACCTATCACGAAACGCCGATGCTGAAGGCCGAGGTCGCGGCGGGCAAGCTGCCGCCGATCGCCAAGCGGTTGCCGACCGATCCCGACATCGTCACCATGAACGGCAAGACCCGGACCTACGGCAAGGACGGCGGTACGCTGCGCATGCTGATCGCGAACGATCGCGAGGTGCGCTTTCTCTCGGTCTACGGCTACGCGCGGCTCGTCGCCTACAACACCGATTTCAAGATTGAGCCGGCGATCCTCAAGTCGTTCGACGTCAAGGGCGACCGCATCTTCACGTTCCACTTGCGGCCGGGGATGAAATGGTCCGACGGCCACCCCTTCACCAGCGCCGACTTCCGCTATTGGTGGCAGGACATCGCCAACAATACGGCGCTGTCGCCGAACGGCCCGCCGGACCAGCTTCTGGTTGACGGGCAAAAACCCGACGTGACCTTTCCCGGTCCCTATACGGTCCGCTACGCCTGGAACAAGCCCAATCCCTATTTTCTGCCGGCACTCGCCGCCGCTGCGCCGCTCTACATCTACGCGCCGGCGCACTACCTGCGGCAGCTCA
>JAJYTL010000275.1 GCA_021793055.1 Pseudomonadota bacterium | reverse complement strand
GGCTGGACGGTGATCGGGCCTGGCCAGTTTTCTGATAGCCAGCGCACGTGCTCGGCCATTTCCTGCGGACCCGTGGCGCAGTTCAGGCCCATCGCCGGCACGTCGAGGGCGCGGATGACGGTGGCGGCGGCGGCGATTTCCGTGCCGACGAGAAGCGTGCCGGTGGTCTCGACGGTGACTTGAACGATGACCGGTACCTCTTCCTTGCCGGCTTCGCGGCGCGCGATGCGGGCGCCGTTGACGGCGGCCTTGATCTGCAGCGGATCCTGGCAGGTTTCCATCAAGAAGCCGTCGATGCTGCCGGCGAGCAGGCCACGGCATTGCTCGGCGATCGCCGCTTCCAGCGTGTCGTAGTCGACATGGCCGAGGCTCGGCAGCCGCGTGCCCGGACCGACCGAGCCGAGCACGAAGCGCGGCCGGCCGTCGCTAAAGGCTTCAGTCGCCTCGCGCGCGATCTCGGCCGCGCGCTTGTTCAGCGCGAACGCCTCGGCGGAAAGGCCGAACTCGCCCAAGGTGATCGGGCTGCCGCCGAAGCTGTTGGTCTCGATGACGTCGGCGCCGGCTGCGAGATAGCTGGCATGGATGTCGCGAATGAGGTCGGGGCGCGAGCGGTTCAGAATCTCGCTGCAGTTCTCCTGGCCGAGATAATCCCGGTCGAGGTCGATGTCGGCGGCCTGAATCCGGCTGCCCATGGCGCCGTCGCAAAGCAGGACGTGGGTGGCAAGGCGCTCAAGCAAGGCACTCATGATGTCTCCATTCGGCCGGCGCGGCGTTCGGCGCCGACGGTCTCGGGCGCTGGGCGCAGGCCCAAGATGTGGCAGATGGCGTAGGCGAGATCGGCGCGGTTCAAGGTGTAGAAATGGAATTCCTTGACCCCCGCCGCCATCAACGCCTGGCATTGTTCGGCCGCGACCGTCGCCGACACCAGCTTTCGCGTCTCCGGATCGTGATCCAGGCCCTCGAAGAGATAGGCGAGCCGGGGCGGCACGGTGGCGCCGCAAAGGGCGCTGAACTTGAGCAGTTGGCGGTAATTGGTCACCGGCAGGATGCCGGGCACGATGGGCACGGTGATGCCGGCGGCCCGCACCCGCTCGATGAAGCGGAAATAGACTGCGGGCTCGAAGAAATACTGCGTGATGGCACGTCGCGCGCCGGCGTCGATCTTGCATTTCAGGTTATCGAGATCGGCCTGCGGCGACGGCGCCTCGGGGTGGGTTTCGGGATAAGCGGCGACGCTGATCTCGAAATCGGCGATCCGGCGCAGGCCCTGCACCAGGTCGGCGGCGTAGGCATAGCCCTCGGGGTGCGGCCGATAGGGCTGTGCCGTGGCGTCGCCGCGCAGCGCCACGATATGACGGATGCCGGCCTGCCAGTAACGGCGGGCGATGTCATCCACCTCGGCGCGGCTCGCCTCGACGCAGGTGAGATGGGCGGCCGGCTCAAGGTCGGTCTCGCGGCGAATGCGCACCAGGGTGGCGTGGGTGCGCTCGCGCGTCGAGCCGCCGGCGCCATAGGTCACCGAGACGAAGCGCGGCTTGAGCGGCTTGAGCCGCTCGATCGCGTGCCACAGCTGGGTTTCCATCTCGGGCGTTTTCGGCGGAAAGAACTCGAAGGAGACCTGAATTTCCGGCGGCTGCCCGGAGAGCGGGGGGAACGCGGTCATAAAGCCTCCGTGGCGCGTCGCTGGGCGACCCAGATTCCGACAGTCAAGGGATCGCCTTCGAGGCGGCGTGTCGGTCCGGGCTCGAGCCCGGCGCTTTCGAACCAACTCATGACCTCGCGTTCGTCGAAGCCGAGCCGGCGGTGGGCGTGGTCGAGGCGCAGGAATTCGAGTTGATGGGGCAGGAAGTCGACGATCGCGATGCGGCCGCCGGGCCGCAGGACGCGCGCCGCCTCGGCCACCGCGGTGGCCGGATCGTCGGCGAAATGCAGCACCTGATGGAACAGGACGAGGTCGATGGCGTCCGAGCCGTAGGGCAGGTGGTACATGTCGCCGAGGCGCACCTGGCAGTGGCCGAGGCCGGCGCGCTCCAGATTGGCGCGCGCGAAGGCCAACATCTCGCGGCTCAGGTCGATGCCGGTGCCATGGCGGATGCGGGGCGCGAAAAGTTCGAGCATGCGGCCGGTGCCGGTACCGATGTCGAGAAGCTCGCCGATCTTGTCGGCTGCGGGCGCCGCGGCGGGCGGCGCGCCCGTGGCTTCGAGAAGTGCTGCCTCGACCGCCGCCTCCGGGACGTAGAGCGAGCGGATCTGGCTCCAGTGCGACGCGTTGGCGCGGAAATAGGCCGCCGCGGCCTCCCCCCGCGCCTGTTTCACCGCCTGCAGCCGTTCGAGATCGCGGGCGAGGTCCGGCCCGTCGCTTGGGATCAACTCGGCCAGGGTCTTGGCGAGGCTCGCCGAGGGCCCGTGCTCCGCTAGGCGGTAGAAGACCCAGGTGCCCTCGCGGAATCGCTCGAGCAGGCCGGCGTCGCACATCAGCTTGAGATGGCGGGATACCCGAGGTTGACTTTGGCCGAGCATCTGCGTCAACTCGCTCACCGTGAATTCGCCGCGCGCGCAAAGGGCAAGGAGCCTCAGGCGGGTCGGCTCCCCGGCGGCGCGTAGTCCGGTTAGAAGGCGTTGCACCATCAGCGCTCCAGCTATTGTTGACATATATAAACATATCTTTATTTATGTCCAGTGAATGTGCGGCGCCGCTCGTCGCGCGGCGAGGCGAAGGCAGGTAAGTCGAGGCTGGCCTTGACGAAATTTGGCCTCGGGCGGGCCGGATCACGGGCCGAAGGGCAGCCGGTCCGGTCATTGCGAGCCGCGGCGGCGCCCAAGGGAGACACAGGGAGATCACCACTCCCCTCTCTGGGGCCGGCAAGAATTATTAACTGCGGGCGGGTCCAGCCTCGTCCCGAGTATTGGTTCACGAAAGGAAGCCGGCCATGCTTGACCGCCGCACGATCCTCTTAGCTTTGCTGGCGACCCCCGCTCTCGGCGTCGCCGCGGCGGCGGTGCCGCCGGCTGGCGTCTTCATCGGCGATCTCGCCGACCGGGCGCTCGCGACGCTCGGCAACAGGTCGCTAAGCGTCGAAGCGCGCGACGCGGAGTTTCGTCGCCTGTTCGTGGCCAACTTTGCCGTGCCGCGCATCGGCCGCTTCGTGCTCGGTCGTTACTGGCGGCAGGCGTCGCCGGCCGAGCAACGCGAGTATCTCAAGCTGTTCACCGATTACATCGTCGCCATCTATGTCGACCGCCTGAGCAAATACTCCGGCCTCAAGGTGCGCGTTCTTGGCACCCGGCCCGCCTCCGGCGGTGGCGTCTTCGTCGAGACCGAGGTGGTTCAGCCGGGGGCGACAAAGCCGGCGGCGGTGGCCTGGCGCGTCGAGGGCGAGCCCGGCGCCTATCAGATCGTCGACGTCGTCATCGAGGGGGTGAGCATGGCGATCACCGAACGCCAGGAATTCGGTTCGGTGATCGCGAACAATGGCGGCAACGTCGGCGCGCTGCTCGCCGCCTTGCGCCAGCGTATCGCCGCCAGCGCGCAAAGATAACGCGCGGCGCGGACCCCCGACGCGGCCCGCGCCAAGTCGTCCGAACGGCGCGCGGACATGATTGTCGCTCGATGCGACCCAAAATTGTCCTGCGCCAGCCCGCGCGGTCACTCCGAACCGCGAGATTTCTCCGCGCCTTAACCGTTCCTTAAGGCTGAGGCGGCAAAACTTGCCGCCAGGAAGCGGCCATGGAACAAATTTTCCGCATAGCCCTCGATCGCGATCTCCCGGTGGCGGAGAAGAGCAATCCCGCGGCGCTGCTTGCCACTCTGGCGGCGGAAAGTCCGATCCCCATTACCGCTCTTGTCGTCGTCGCCGAAGTCCTGGCCCGCCTTTATCGGCAGCGGCCGGGAGATTGAGGGAAGGGGCCGCAGCCATGAGCATACCGACGAACATCGGCGGCGCCGCCTCGGATATGGCCGCGGCGCTCGGCCATATCGAGGGCGAGATCGCCAGCGCTCGCCGGCTCGTCGACACCCGGCAGTTGCCGGACGTGTCGGGGCTGCTGCCGCGGATCGGCGCGGTCTGCGAGGCGCTTGCCGCATTGCCCCGCGCCGAGGCGCAACCGCATCTCGAAACCGTTCGCCGTCTTCTCGCCCTGCTCGACGGCTTGGCCGAGAGGCTGGCCGAGAACCACGACGCGCTGCGCCAGCAGCTTTCCGCTTCGGGACATCAGCCCGAGCACCCATGAGCATCGTCACCTATCTTCGTTTCGCGGCCGCTCTCGCCGTCGTTCTGGCGCTGATCGGCGCCCTGGCATGGGCCGCGCGCCGCTTCGGCCTGGCGCCGCGGGCGACCGGCGCCGGCCGCGACAAGCGGCTGCAGATCATGGAGGTGGCGACGGTAGACGCCCGCCGCCGGCTGATTCTGGTGCGCCGCGACCAGGTCGAACATCTTCTCCTCCTTGGCCATAGCCAGGATCTGGTGGTCGAGCGCAATATTGCCGCTTCGCCGGAGCGCGCGGGGCAGACGGCGGGATCATGACGCGACGCCGGCTCGGATTGTTGCTCGCTCTCGGTTTCGGCGTCGGCCTCGCTTTTTTCGCGTTGCCAGCCGAGGCGCAAACCTTCTCTCTCAATCTCGGCCAGAGCGGCACTTTCACCGGCCGCATCGTGCAGCTGATCGCGCTGCTCACCGTTCTGTCGCTGGCGCCCTCGATCCT
>JAJYTL010000274.1 GCA_021793055.1 Pseudomonadota bacterium | reverse complement strand
CCGTCGCCCTCGGGTCGCAGGCCATTCTCTGCGGCGACAGCCGCATCGTCGTCGCCGGCGGCCAGGAGAGCATGAGCCAGGCGCCGCACTGCGCGCATCTGCGCAACGGCACCAAGATGGGCGACGTGAAATTCGTCGATACCATGATCAAGGATGGGCTGTGGGACGCCTTCAACGGCTACCATATGGGCACCACCGCCGAGAACGTCGCCCGGCAGTGGCAGATTTCGCGCGACGAGCAGGACCGCTTCGCCGTCGCCTCGCAGAACAAGGCGGAAGCGGCGCAGAAAGCCGGGCGCTTCCAGGACGAGATCGTACCGGTGACGATCGAAACCCGCAAAGGGCCGCAGGTCGTAGACCAGGACGAATATATTCGCCACGGCGCCACGCTCGATGCGCTCGCCCGCCTGCGGCCGGCCTTCGCCAAGGACGGCACGGTAACCGCCGGCAACGCGAGCGGCATCAACGACGGCGCCGGCGCCCTCGTCCTGATGGCGGCCGGGGAAGCGAAGGCGCGCGGCCTCGAACCGCTCGCCCGCATCGCCGCCTGGGCGCAGGCCGGGGTCGACCCGGCGATCATGGGCACCGGCCCGATCCCGGCGAGCCGCGCGGCCCTGGCCAAGGCCGGCTGGTCGGTCGGCGATCTCGACCTGATCGAAGCCAACGAGGCCTTCGCCGCCCAGGCCTGCGCCGTCAACAAGGACCTCGGTTGGGACACCGCGAAGGTGAACGTGAACGGCGGCGCCATCGCCATCGGCCATCCGATCGGCGCCTCCGGGGCGCGAATTCTGGTCACGCTGCTGCACGAAATGCAGAAGCGCGACGCCAAGAAGGGCCTCGCCACCCTCTGCATCGGCGGCGGCATGGGAATTGCTTTGTGCGTAGCGCGGTCTTAGCCGCGCGGAGCACCGAAAGGATATGTAGCGCGGCATTGACCAGCGAAGAATAGGACAAGCAGGCACTCCGCAGACAAGCAGCGGCAGCGGCAAGACGGACGAACGAAGGGAAACGTCTGAAGACAGGGAGGACGACCATGGCACGCGTTGCCGTCGTGACCGGAGGCACCAGAGGTATTGGCGCCGCGATCTCGAAAATGCTGAACGACAGTGGCTACAAGGTGGCGGCCGTCTATGGCCGCAGCGACGCGGCGGCGAAGGCGTTTCGCGACGAGACCGGGATCGCCGTCTACCGTTGGGACGTGGCGAAATTCCCGGAATGTGAAGCCGGCATCGCGCAGGTGACGAAAGACCTCGGCCCGGTCGATGTGCTGGTCAACAACGCCGGCATCACCCGCGACGGCACGCTCCACAAGATGGACGCGGATCAGTGGCAGGAGGTGCTCGATACCAATCTCGGCTCCTGCTTCAACATGTCCCGCGCGGTGATCGATTCGATGCGCGAGCGGAACTTCGGGCGCATCATCAATATCGGCTCGATCAACGGCCAGGCCGGACAATACGGGCAGGTCAATTACGCGGCGGCGAAATCCGGCATTCACGGCTTCACCAAGGCGCTCGCCATGGAAGGCGCGGCCAAAGGCATCACGGTGAACGCCATCGCGCCCGGCTATGTCGATACCGACATGGTGCGCGCGGTGCCGCCCAACGTGCTGGAGAAGATCGTCGCTCGCATCCCGGTCGGCCGCCTCGGCCATGCCGAGGACATCGCCCGCGGCGTGCTGTTCCTGGTCGCCGACGAGGCGGGCTTTATCACCGGCACGACGCTGTCGATCAACGGCGGCCAGCACATGTATTGAGCTCTCGGCCGGCGGCCGAGAGCGTGGCGCCGCCATCCTTCTCCAGGCACCGCGCTTTGCCCGATCGCCGGAGACCCCTCGATCGGAGGGACGCTAGCGCTTGCCCGCACCGGTGCTCTTGCGCGCGGCGGGCGCATCGGCACCGATATGGCGGGCGATGAACTCGATCATCTCGCCCATGATCTCGTTCAGGCGATAGTGCTTTGGCGTATAGACCGCGGCGACGCCCTCGGCGCGCAAGCGCGCCTCGTCCTCGGGCGGAACGATGCCGCCGACCACGACCGGTAGCGCGCCGAGACCGGCGGCGCGCAGCCGCGCCAGAATCTCCATCGCCAGCGTGACGTGCGAGCCGGAGAGGATCGACAGGCCGACCGCCTGCACGTTCTCGGTTTTCGCCAAGGCGACGATCTCGTCGGTGGTCATGCGGATGCCGGGATAGACCACCGCGAGGCCGCAATCGCGAACCTTCATGGCGATCTGCTCGGCGCCGTTGGAATGGCCATCGAGGCCGGGCTTGGCAACGAGAATTTTCGGCGTCCGACCCAAGCGGTCGGTGAGCGCCCAAACGCGCTCGCGCAGCGCGGCGACGCCCTGATCCTCGTTGCTCAAGGGCAGCGGCAAAAGCCCGGTCGGGGCGCGGTATTCGCCGAATATCCGGCGCAAGGTCGCGGCCCATTCGCCGGTGGTCACGCCCGCGCGGGCCGCATTGATCGATGGCGGCATGATGTTGCGGCCCTCGACCGCCGCTTGGCGAAGCTCAGCCAGCGCAGCCGCCACCGCCCGCTCGTCGCGGGCGGCGCGCCAAGCTTCGAGATTGCGGATCGCCTCAGTCTCGGCCTCGGCGCCGACGCTGAGGAATCCGCCGTCGCCGCCGGCGAGCAGCGGCGAGGGCGCGGTCTCAGTGAAGCAATTGACGCCGATTACCGGCATCTCTCCGGATTCGATCGCCCGGGTGCGGCGGGTGTTGCTTTCGACCAGAGCCGATTTCAGGTAGCCGCTCTCGACCGCCGCGACGGTGCCGCCCATGGCGAGAATGCGATCCAGCTCGAGCCTGGCCTCGGCCATCAGTTCGGCGACCTTGGCCTCGATCACCGGCGAGCCGTTGAAAATGTCGTCGTATTCGAGGAGATCGGTCTCGTAGGCGACGATCTGCTGCAAGCGCAGCGACCATTGCTGGTCGAACGGACGCGGCAGGCCCAAGGCCTCGTTCCACGCCGGCAATTGCACGGCGCGCGCGCGCACGTCCTTGGACAGCACCACGGCCAGCATTTCGAGCAAAATGCGATAGACGTTATTTTCCGGCTGCTGCTCGGTGAGGCCGAGGCTGTTGACCTGAACGCCATAACGGAAACGGCGGTATTTCTCGTCGTCGACGCCGTAGCGCTCACGGCAGGTCTCGTCCCACAGCCGGGCGAAGGCCCGCATCTTGCAGATTTCGGTGATGAAGCGGATGCCGGCATTGACGAAAAAGCTCACCCGGCCGACGACGCGGGGAAATTCCGCGGCGGCGATCTCGCCCGCGTCCTTGACTCTATCGAGCACCGCGATGGCGATGGCCAGCGCGAAGGCGAGTTCCTGCACCGGCGTCGCGCCGGCCTCCTGCAGGTGGTAGGAGCAGACGTTGATCGGGTTCCATTTCGGCACCTCGCGCGCGGTGAAGCCGATCACGTCGCCGACCAGCCGCATGCTGGCCTCGGGCGGAAAGATGTAGGTGCCGCGGCTCAGGTACTCCTTCAGGATGTCGTTCTGCACCGTGCCCTGAAGCGCCGTGCGCGGCGTGCCCTGCTCGTCGGCGAGGGCGACATAGAGCGCGAGCAGCCAGGGCGCCGTGGCGTTGATCGTCATCGAGGTGTTCATGCGGCCGAGCGGAATGCCCTCGAAAAGCTTCCGCATGTCGCCGAGATGGCCGATCGGCACGCCGACCTTGCCGACCTCGCCCCGCGCCAAGGCGTGATCGCTGTCGTAACCGGTCTGGGTCGGCAGATCGAAGGCGACCGAGAGCCCGGTCTGGCCGCGCGCGAGATTGGTGCGATAGAGCGCGTTCGAGGCCGCCGCCGAGCTGTGCCCGGAATAGGTCCGAAACATCCACGGCTGATCGCGCCGCCCCCCCGGCGGTGTGCTCGCTTCCTGGCTCATGTAACTCTCTTACCAAATTTTGCTGAAAAAAGATCGAAAGTTTTAACTTGATTTCAAATTTAGTAATATCATAATTATTATTGCGTAGCAACATAAACTCTGCTGCACTACAGCATAAAATCCGTCGCGCGGTAACCGCCGTGACACGGTAACGGCGAGCTGGACGGCGGAGGGCGAAGTGGAGCGAAGGACCATGGACCAAAGCCAACTGGCGACCGCGCAGCGGGCCGGCCGCGGCAGCACCGGCGCCGTGAAGGAGCTTTACGAGGTCGGCGAGATCCCGCCGCTTGGCCACGTTCCGGCCAACATGTACGGTTGGGCGATCCGGCGCGAGCGCCACGGCGCGCCGGAACAGGCGTTGCAGCAGGAAGTGGTGCCGACGCCGACCCTCGACCCCGACGAAGTGCTGATCCTGGTGATGGCCGCCGGCGTCAATTACAACGGCGTCTGGGCCTGCCTCGGCGAGCCGATCTCGCCCTTCGACATCCACAAGCAGCTTTATCACATCCCGGGCTCGGACGCGGCCGGGGTGATCTGGGCCGTCGGCTCGCGGGTCAAGCGCTGGCAGGTCGGCGACGAGGTCGTGGTCCATTGCAATCAGGACGACGGCGACGACGAGGAATGCAACGGCGGCGATCCGATGTTCTCGCCGAGCCAGCGCATCTGGGGTTACGAGACCCCGGACGGTTCCTTCGCCCAATTCGCCCGCGTGCAGGCGCGCCAGCTCATGCACCGCCCGAAGCATCTGTCATGGGAAGAGAGCGCCTGCTACACCCTGACGCTCGCCACCGCCTATCGCATGCTGTTCGGCCATCGGCCGCATATCC
>JAJYTL010000003.1 GCA_021793055.1 Pseudomonadota bacterium | reverse complement strand
CGGCCGCCGCGAGCGAACCCAGGACGCGATCCATCCGCTCGGCATAGGGACGCGCGGCTTCGGCTGCCTCCTGGGCGCGGCGCAGCTTCGACGCCGCCACCATCTTCATCGCCTTGGTGATCTTCTGCGTCGACTTGACGCTGTTGATGCGTATACGCAGCGCCTTAAGGCTGGGCATCGCCGCTTACCTCCAGCCTGCCCGCTTACGCGAAGTTCTTGGCGTAGGCTTCAAGGATTTCCTTGAGCTTGGCCTCGGTCGCCGCGCTGAGCGCGCCCTCGGTGCGGATCGTGGTCAGCACGTCGGCGTGCCGGGCCCGCACCTCGCTGATCAGCCCCTGCTCGAAGCGGGTGACGTTCTCGACTTTGATGCCGTCGAGGAAGCCACGCACGCCGGCGAAGATCGAAACCACCTGCTCCTCGACCGCGAGCGGCTGATACTGCGGCTGCTTCAACAGCTCGGTCAGGCGCTCGCCGCGGCTCAGAAGCCGCTGTGTCGAGGGATCGAGATCGGAGCCGAACTGGGCGAAGGCGGCCATCTCGCGATATTGGGCCAGTTCCAGCTTGATCGAGCCGGCGACCTGCTTCATCGCCTTGATCTGCGCCGCCGACCCGACGCGGCTGACCGAGAGGCCGACGTTGATGGCCGGCCGGATGCCGCGATAGAAGAGATCGGTTTCGAGGAAGATCTGGCCGTCGGTGATCGAAATCACGTTGGTCGGGATATAGGCCGAGACGTCGCCCGCCTGGGTCTCGATCACCGGCAATGCGGTGAGCGAGCCGGCGCCCTGCGCGTCGCTCATCTTCGCGGCGCGCTCGAGCAGCCGCGAATGGAGATAGAAGACGTCGCCCGGATAGGCTTCGCGGCCCGGCGGGCGGCGCAGCAGCAGCGACATCTGGCGATAGGCGACCGCCTGCTTGGACAGATCGTCATAGATGATCAGCGCGTGCATGCCGTTGTCGCGGAAGTACTCGCCGATGGCACAGGCCGTGTAGGGCGCGAGGAACTGCAGCGGCGCCGGCTCGGAAGCGGTGGCGGCGACCACGACGGTGTAGTCCATGGCGCCGTAGTCCTCGAGCGTCTTCACCACCTGCGCGACGGTCGAGCGCTTCTGGCCGACGGCGCAGTAGATGCAGTAGAGCTTCTTCTTCTCGTCGCCGCTCTCGTTGATCTTCTTCTGGTTGATGATGGCGTCGATCGCGACCGCGGTCTTGCCGGTCTGGCGATCGCCGATGATCAGCTCGCGCTGGCCGCGGCCGACCGGCACCAGCGCGTCGAGCGCTTTGAGGCCGGTCTGCATCGGCTCATGCACCGACTTGCGGGCGATGATGCCGGGCGCCTTGACCTCGACGCGGCGGCGTTCGGCCGCGACCGGCACTTCCTTGCCGTCGATCACGTCGCCGAGCGCGTTCATCACGCGGCCGAGCAGGTTCTTGCCCACCGGCACGTCGACGATGGCGCCGGTGCGCTTCACCAGATCGCCCTCGCGGATGCTGCGGTCGTCGCCGAAGATCACGACGCCGACGTTGTCGGTTTCGAGGTTCAGGGCCATACCGCGCACGCCGCCCGGGAATTCCACGAGCTCGCCGGCCTGGACCTGATCCAGCCCATAGACACGGGCGATGCCATCGCCCACGGAAATCACCTGCCCGACCTCCGAAACCTCGGCCTCGGTGCCGAAGGCGGCGATCTGCTGCTTGAGAATTTCCGAGATTTCCGCGGCCCGGATTTCCATTACGCTGTCCCCTTCATCGCGATCTCTATGTTCTCGAGTTTGGTCCTGAGCGAGGCGTCGTAGAGCTTCGAGCCGACACGGACCATGAGGCCGCCGATCAAGCTCGGATCCACGGCCGGATCGATCGTCACGACGCCGCCCAGCACGCCGCGCAGCGCCGCCCGCACGGCCTCGACCTGCTTCGGATCGAGCGCCACCGCTGAAACCACCCGCGCCACCGTCTCGCCGCGCTGGCGCGCCAGCAGAAGGCGAAACTGGCGCATCGCGTCCTCAAGGGCGCCGAGCCGGCGGTTCCGCACCATGACCCCGAGGAAGCGGCGCAACAGGGCGGAAAAGCCGGCCTTTTCCTCGATCGCGGCGAGCGCCGCCTGTTGCAGCTTGCGACCGAACAGCGGGCTGCGGACGAGGCGGCGAAGCTCGGGGCTCTCGGCGATCAGCGCCGTCAGCCGGTCCAACTCGCCGGCGATCGTATCGAGCGCCTTGTCGGCCTCGGCAAGCTCGAAGAGCGCATTCGCGTAGCGGCCGCCCACACCGGAGACGATGGAAAGTTCGGCTACCAACAGACAATCCTCAGTTGTTCCAGGCCCCTGGCTTAACGCACTGATTTACAAATAAAATTTTGGCAACAAAAAAGGCTCCCGGGCGGCTTCCCGGGAAGCTCGGCTTACCTATCACAGCAGCCCCGCCCATGCAACAGGACTCGGAGCCGGACGCGGCAAAAAACCGCGCAAACAGACCCTTTTGCTTCTAAACCGCAAGCCCTCTACGGGTCCGCGCCGGGCCGCCTTGGCCGGCCCGCAAACGCCGTGGAGAGGCTATCAGAGGAAGCTGTAAGGATCGACGTCGATCTGCAGCCGAACCGAGCGAGGCAACCGGACGGCGGCGCACCAGTCGCGAACCAGCGCCTGCACCGGGATGCCCGGCCGCGCCGTGAGCAGCAGCCGCTCGCGGTAGCGGCCGCGCAGCCGCGCCAGCGGCGCCGGCGCCGGGCCGAAGACGTGAACGCCCTCCGGGCTCGGCGCGGCGCGGCCTAAGGCGAGCGCCGCCGCCTTGACTGCGGCCGGATCAGGACCCGAGACGATCAGGGCGACAAGCCGGCCGTAGGGCGGCATGCCGGCGGCGCGGCGGTCGGCGATCTCGGCCTCGAGGAACTTGGCGGTATCGCCGGCGAGGAGCGCCCGCATCACCGGATGCTCGGGCATATGGGTCTGCACCAGGACGCGGCCCGGCAATTGCTCGCGCCCGGCGCGGCCTGCGACCTGGGTGAGAAGCTGCAGCGTGCGCTCGCCGGCCCGCAAATCGCCGCCGTTCAGCCCGAGATCGGCGTCCACCACCCCGACCAAGGTGAGATGGGGAAAGTGGTGGCCCTTGGCGACCAGCTGCGTGCCGACGAGAAGATCGATCTCGCGCGCCTCGATCGCGCGCAGCTGCGCCGTCGCCTCGGCCGGACCGCTCAAGGTATCGGAGGTCAGCACCGCGAGGCGGGCCTCGGGAAAGTCCGCCGCCGCTTCTTCCGCCACCCGTTCGACGCCGGGACCGCAGGCGCGCCAGCGGCCCTCGGCGCCGCAATGGGGACAGGTCTCGGGCTTCGCCACCGCGTGGCCGCAATGATGGCATTGCACGCGGCCGAGGCGCTGGTGATCGACCAGCCAGGCGGAACAGTTCGGGCATTGCAGGCGATGGCCGCAGGCGCCGCAAAGGGTGAGCGGCGCGTAGCCGCGGCGGTTGAGGAACAGCAGCACCTGTTCGCGGCGCGCCAGCGCGGCGGCGACCTCGGCGCGGAGTTTCGGCGCCAGCCAGCGGCCGCGCGGCGGCGGGTCGCGGCGCAGATCGACGGCGACGATCTCGGGCAGCCGCGCGGCGCCGTGGCGGTTCGGCAGGTGGAGATGGCGGTAGCGGCCGCGCGCGGCGTTGCTCAGGCTTTCGATCGAGGGCGTCGCCGAGGCGAGGACGACGGGGAACCGGCCAAGCGAGCCGCGCGCCACCGCCATGTCGCGGGCGTTGTAGATCACCCCCTCCTCCTGCTTGTAGGAGGCGTCGTGCTCTTCGTCGACGACGATGAGGCCGAGATCGGCATAAGGCAGGAACAGCGCCGAGCGGGCGCCGACCACCACCTTCGCCCGGCCCTCGGCGACCGCGCGCCAGGTCTGCCGGCGCGCGGCCTTCTTCACTTCCGAATGCCACAGCGCCGGAGCCGCGCCGAAGCGCCGGCGGAAGCGCTCGAACCACTGCGCCGACAAGGCGATTTCTGGCAACAGCACGAGAATCTGGCGGCCGCGCCGCAGCGCCTCGGCGATAGCCTCGAAATAGACTTCGGTCTTGCCGGCGCCGGCGACGCCTTCGAGCAGCGCGACCGCAAAATCGGCCGCCGCCACCATGCGGCGAAGCTCGGCCGCGGCCATCGCCTGGACGTCCGAAAGTGGTAGCGCAGGGAGATCGGCGTCGGGCGCCGGCAGTGCGGCCGCGGCGCGCGGCGCGGCAACGGCCGCGAGCGCGCCGGCCGCCGCCAAGCCCCGGATCACCCCCGGCCCGACGTTGGCCAGGGCGGCGAGATCGCCGAGGCGCCGCGAGGCGCCGGCGGCCGCTTCCAGAACCCGCGCCCGCGCCGGAGTCAGGCGCGGCGGCTTGACGCCGCTCGCGCGGTAGAGGATTTCGCCGGCTTCCGGCGCGAGCGCCGAAGGCTCGCTCATGGCGAGCTTCAGCACGGCCCCCGGCGACGACAAGGTATAGGCCGCGACCCACTCGATGAAGCGGCGGTTCTCGGCCGAGAGTGGCGGACAATCGAGCCGGCCGAGCAGCGGCTTCAGTTTGGCCTCGGGCAGATCGGCGTCGCCCGGCCCCCACACCACGCCGGCCTCGGTGCGACCGCGGAAGGGCACGGCGACGAAGTCGCCGGGCGCCGGCACGGGATCGCTTGGCGCGAGGCAATAATCGAACGGCCCCGGCACCGCGAGCGGCAGGAGGACGCCGAGGCGGGAAAGCGGACCGTTGGCGGAGGCTGAGGGCATGGGCTACACTTTAACGAAGGAAACGAGTCGCCACCACGCCGCGCCCCGTCTCGACCGTCCCCTTTCGCCATCCCGGCCACCGCCGCCATTCAGGAACGCGCTTATGAAATTCTTCGTCGATACCGCCGACACCAGCGAAATCGCCGATCTGGCCGCGACCGGCCTCGTCGACGGCGTCACCACCAACCCGTCGCTGGTGATGAAGTCCGGGCGGCCGATGCGCGAGGTGATCGGCGAGATATGCGCCCTGGTCGAGGGGCCGGTGAGCGCCGAGGTCACGGCGGTGGACTATGACGCCATGGTCAAGGAAGGCCGCTATCTTGCCGAGATCGCCGAGAACGTCTGCGTCAAGGTGCCGCTCACCATGCCCGGCCTCAAGACCTGCAAGACGCTCTCGAAGGCCGGCATCAAGGTCAACGTCACGCTCTGTTTCTCGGCCGCGCAGGCGATCCTCGCCGCCAAGGCCGGCGCCACCTTCGTCTCGCCCTTCGTCGGCCGTCTCGACGACATCGGCGAGGACGGCATGCGCCTGATCGCCGATATCGTCACCATCTACGACCAGTACGACCACTTCCGCACCGAGGTTCTGGTCGCCTCGGTGCGCCACCCGATGCATGTGGTGGCGGCGGCGCAACTCGGCGCCGACGTGGTGACGCTGCCGCCCGACGTGATGCGCAAGCTCGCCCAGCACCCGCTGACCGACAAGGGCCTCGCGGCCTTCCTCGCCGATTGGCAGAAGACCGGCCAATCGATCCTGCCGTCCTGATCCGCCCTTGCGCCCGCGGCCGGCCGGACACGCATTGACCCGCCGCCCGAAGGCCACGCCGTGAGGCCGCCCGCGACACCCTATGCTGCCGATCCCGCACTCGATCGGGCGGCGGCGGAATGGCTGGAATGGCTCGCCGACGAGCGCCGCGCCTCGCCCAAGACCGTCGTCGCCTATACGCAGGATTTTCGCGCCTTTCTGAGTTTCCTGAGCGGTCATTTCGGCGGTCCGCCCGGTCTCGCCGATCTCGCCAAGGTGACGCCGGCCGACGTCCGGAGCTTTCTCGCCGAGCGCCGGCGCCAGGGTCTCTCGCCGGCCTCGAACGCGCGCGCCATCTCGACGCTCAGAAGCTTGTTCCGCCGCCTGGCGCGGCGCGACCTGATCGAGAACGCGGCCTTCGACGTCATCCGGCCGCCGAAGCTGCCGAAGAACCTGCCGCGGCCCTTGAGCGCGGACGCGGCGCGGGACGTCATTGCTGAGGCCGGCGCGCCGGATACGCGCCGCGCGCCCTGGATCGCGGCCCGCGACACCGCGCTCTTTACACTTCTCTATGGCTGCGGCCTGCGCATCGCCGAGGCCTTGAGCCTGAACGGCGGCGACGCGCCGGCGGGCGAAGTGCTGGTCGTGCTCGGCAAGGGACGGAAGGAGCGGCACGTCCCGGTTCTGCCGGTCGTGCGCCAGGCGCTCACCGCCTATGTCGCGATTTGCCCCTATCCGATCGGCCGGCTCGATCCGCTGTTTCGCGGCGCCCGCGGCAAGCGGCTCGATGCCGCGGTCGCCGAACGCGAGATGCGGCGCATCCGCGTCCGGCTCGGGCTTTCCGAGCGGGCGACGCCGCATGCGCTCCGCCACAGCTTCGCCACGCATCTGCTCGAAGCCGGTGGCGATCTCCGCACCATTCAGGAACTCTTGGGCCACGCCTCGCTGTCCACCACGCAGCGCTACACGGCGGTGGACGCGGAACGCCTCTACAGCGTTTACGCGGCCGCCCATCCGCACGCCGGCGGCAAGAAGAACTGACGCGGGCGGCGCGGCAGCTCCGGCGCCGATGAAGGCGCTCTAGATGTGGATCGCGCGGCCGGCGACCGCGAGCGCCGCCTCGCGCACCGCCTCGGTCAGCGTCGGGTGGGCGTGCGAGGTGCGCGCGATATCCTCGGCCGAGGCACCGAATTCGATCGCCAGCACCAGCTCCTGGATCAGCGTGCCGGCGTCCGGCCCGATGATGTGGGCGCCCAAGATGCGATCGGTCGCGGCATCGGCGAGAATCTTCACCTGGCCGTCAGTCGCCGCCATGGCGCGGGCGCGGCCGTTGGCGCTGAAGGGGAACTTGCCGACCTTATAGGCGACGCCCGCGGCCTTCAGCTGCTCCTCGGTCTTGCCGACGCTGCCGATCTCGGGCCAGGTATAGACCACGCCCGGAATGGCGTCGTAATTGATCTCGGGCTTCTGCCCGGCGATGATCTCGGCGCAGGCGGCGCCTTCGTCCTCGGCCTTATGCGCCAGCATCGGCCCGACCACCACGTCGCCGATGGCATAGATGCCGGCGGCCGAGGTGCGGAAATTGTGATCGATCGCGATGCGCCCGCGCTCGTCGAGCTTCACGCCGGCCTTCTCGAGATCGAGGCCGCGGGTCAGCGGCCGGCGGCCAATGGCCACCAGCACGACATCGACGGTGAGGCTTTCGGCAGCACCGCCGGCGGCCGACGTCAGCCCGAGCGCGACGCCCGCCTTGCCTTTCTTCGCTTCCGTCACCTTGGTGCCAAGGCGGAAGTTCATGCCCTGCTTTTTCAGGATACGCTGCGCCTGGGTGGCGATTTCGCTGTCCATGCCGGGCAAGATGCGGTCCAGCACCTCGATCACCGTCACCTCGGTGCCGAGGCGCCGCCACACGGTGCCCATTTCGAGGCCGATATAACCGGCACCGATCACCGCCATGGTCTTCGGCACCGCCGGCAGCTTCAGCGCCCCGGTCGAGGTGACGATCTTCTCCTCGTCGATCTCGACGCCGGGCAGCGGCATGGTCTCGGAACCGGTGGCGATGATTATGTGCGGCGCGGTAAGCTTGCTTTCGGCGCCGTCGGCGCCCTTGACCAGAACCGTGCCGGACCCGCCGAGCCGGCCTTCGCCCTGGACCCAGGTCACCTTGTTCTTGCGGAACAGGAAGGCGACGCCATTGACGTTGTCCTGAACGACCTTGTCCTTGCGCGCCAGCATCTGGGAGAGATCGAGCTTCGGCGCCGCCACCGCGATGCCGTGCTGCGCCAAGGCGTGGCCCGCCTCCTCGAAGACCTCGGAGGATTGCAGCAGCGCCTTCGAGGGGATGCAGCCGACATTGAGGCAGGTGCCGCCCAAGGTCGGCAGCTTCTCGACGCAGGCGGCCTTCAGCCCGAGCTGGGCGGCGCGGATCGCCGCGACATAGCCGCCCGGCCCACCGCCGATCACGATGACATCGAAGGCTTGATCGGCCATGACGCGCTCCTTGAAAATCGGATTAGAGATCGAGCAAAATCCGCTCGGGGTCTTCCAGGCACTCCTTCATCCTGACCAGCGCGGTCACGGCCTCGCGGCCGTCGATGATGCGATGATCGTAGGACAGCGCCAGATACATCATCGGCCGCGCCTCGATCTTGCCGTCCACCACCATGGGACGGTCCTGGATCTTGTGCATGCCGAGAATCGCGGCCTGCGGCGGATTGAGGATCGGCGTCGACAGCAGCGAGCCGAAAATGCCACCGTTCGATATGGTGAAGGTGCCGCCTTGCAGCTCGTCGAGCTTGAGCTTGCCGTCGCGGGCGCGCTTGCCGAGATCGTTGATCGTCTTCTCGATATCGGAAAAGCCCATCTGGTCGGCGTCACGCACCACCGGCACGATCAGCCCCTGCGGCGCCGAAACCGCGACGCCGATGTGATAGTAGTTCTTGTAGACGACATCATCGCCGTCGATCTCGGCGTTGCAGGCCGGCACGTCCTTCAAGGCGACGATCGCCGCCTTGACGAAGAAGCTCATGAAGCCGAGGCGGACGCCGTGGCGCTTTTCGAAGGCGTCGCGGTAGCGGGCGCGGGCCGCCATCACCGCGCTCATGTCCACCTCGTTGAAGGTAGTGAGCATGGCGGCGGTGTTCTGCGCCTCCTTGAGCCGCTGCGCGATGCGCCGGCGAAGCTGCGACATGCGGACGCGCTCCTCGCGCGCCGCCTCGGGCCGCGGCCCCGAGGGCTTGGCCGCGACCGGCGCGGGCGCTGCCGCCGGCGCCGCCGCGAGATGGCCGAGCACGTCGCCCTTGGTGACGCGGCCGCCTTTGCCGGTGCCGGCGATGGCCTGGCCTTCGAGCCCCTGTTCCGCGATCATCTTGCGCGCGGCGGGCAAGGCCGCGGCACCCGCCGCCGGCGGGGCCGCAGGTTGCGGCGCGGGTTGGGCGGCAGGCTGCGGCGCCGCTTGCGGCGCGGTCGCTGGCTTGGCCGCGGCCGGCTTGGCGCTTGGCGCGGCACCTTCCTTGATCGCGCCGATTACTGCGCCGACCGTGACGGTGGCGCCGGCATCGGCCTTGATTTCCTCGAGCACGCCGGCGGCGGTGGCGTTGACCTCGATCGCGACCTTGTCGGTCTCGAGCTCCAACAGCGGCTCGTCGACGGCGACGGCGTCGCCAACCTTCTTGAACCACTGGTGGACGATCGCCTCGGTGATCGATTCCCCCATGGCGGGGACGCGGATTTCTACCGTCATGGTCTCCCTCTATCCGAGCAGCGCGTCTTCCACGAGCGTCGTCTGTTCGAGCAAATGTTTGCGATAAAGCCCGGTCGCCGGTGCCGCCGCTTCGGCGCGGCCGGCATAGCGGGCGCGCTTGACCTTGGCTCCGACGGCGGCCAGCACCTGTTCGATGCGCGGCTCGACGAAGAAGAAGGCGCCCATGTTTCGCGGTTCTTCCTGGCACCACACGATGCGCTCGGCCTTCGTCGCCTTGGCAAGCTGCGCCGCAAGGGCATCGTCCGGGAAGGGATAGAGCTGCTCAATCCGGATCAGCATGGTGTCCTTGATCTCATGCTTTTCCATCGCCTCGAGAAGATCGAAATATATCTTGCCGGCGCACATCACCACGCGCTTCACCGTGCCGGACGGCGCCGGTGTGGCGAGCACGCGATGGAAGCTCGTGCCGGTCGCGAGCTCGTCCAGGGTCGAGACCGCGAGTTTGTGCCGGAGCAGCGATTTCGGCGTCATCATCACCAGAGGCTTGCGGAACTTGCGCAGCATCTGGCGGCGCAGAACGTGGAAATGCTGCGCCGGCGTGGTCAGGTTCACGACCTGGATGTTGCCTTCCGCCGAGAGCTGCAGATAGCGCTCGAGGCGGGCCGAGGAATGTTCCGGCCCGGCGCCCTCGTAGCCGTGCGGCAGCATCATCACTAGGCCGGTCATGCGCTGCCACTTCGCCTCCGAGGAGCAGATGAACTGGTCGATCAGGACCTGGGCGCCGTTGGCGAAATCGCCGTACTGCGCCTCCCAGATCACCAGCGCGCGCGGCTCGGCGGTGCTGTAGCCGTATTCGAAGCCGAGCACGGCGGCTTCCGACAGTAGCGAATCGTGAACCTCGAAACGGGCTTGGTCGCCGCTCAGGTTGTCGAGCGGGATATAGCGGCTCTCGTCCTCCTGGTCGATCAGCACCGCGTGGCGTTGCGAGAAGGTGCCGCGGCCCGAATCCTGGCCCGACAGGCGCACCGGATAGCCCTCGCGCAGCAAACTGCCGAAGGCCAGCGCCTCGCCGGTGGCGAAGTCTAGTCCCTGCCCGCTCTCGATGGCCTCGGTCTTGCCGCGGAAGAGGCGCTGCAGGGTGCGATGGAGATGGAAACCCTCCGGCACTTGGTAGAGGCGATGGCCGATATCGCGGAGCGTCTCGGGCGCGACGCCGGTGTTGCCGTCGGCGGCGCCTTTCGGCGCCACCTCGAAGCCGCTCCAGCGGCCTTCCAGCCAGTCGGCCTTATTGGGGCGATAGGTCCGCGCTGCGTCGAAGTCCTTTTCCATCGTCTCGCGCATTTCCGCCGCGATGGCCTCGGCCCCGGCCTCGTCCACCAGCCCTTCCGAGATCAGCTTGCCGGTGTAGATCTGCCGCGTCGTCGGATGCTTGGCGATGGCGCGGTACATCAAGGGCTGGGTGAACGCCGGCTCGTCGGACTCGTTATGCCCGTGCCGGCGGTAGCAGAACATGTCGATGACGACGTCCTTGTGGAACTTCTGGCGGAACTCGGTCGCCACCTTGGCGACGTGCACGACCGCCTCCGGATCGTCGCCGTTGACATGGAAGATCGGCGCCTGGACCGTCTTCGCGCCGTCGCTCGGATAGGGCGAGGAGCGCGAATAGTGCGGGCTGGTGGTGAAGCCGATCTGGTTGTTGACGATGAAATGGATGGTGCCGCCCGTGCGGTAGCCGCGAAGCTCGGAGAGGCCGAAGCATTCGGCGACCAGACCCTGGCCGGCGAAGGCGGCGTCGCCGTGCATGAGCACGGCCAGCGCCTGGGTGCGCTCGGTGTCGCCGAACTCGGTCTGCTTGGCGCGCACCTTGCCCAGCACCACCGGGTCCACCGCCTCGAGATGGGAGGGATTCGAAGCCAGCGAGAGATGCACGCGGTTGCCGTCGAACTCGCGGTCGGAAGACGTGCCAAGATGGTACTTCACGTCGCCGGAACCGAGCAGCGTGTCGGGCGGCGCGTTGCCCTCGAATTCCGAGAACACGGCGCGGTACGATTTCGACATCACCGAGGTGAGGACGTTGAGCCGGCCGCGGTGCGGCATGCCGATAGCGATCTCGCGCACGCCGAGCTGGCCGCCGCGCTTGATGATCTGCTCCATCGCCGGGATCAGCGCCTCGCCGCCCTCGAGCCCGAAGCGCTTGGTCGCGGTGTACTTGACCTGGCAGAAATGCTCGAAATCCTCGGCCTGCACCAGCTTGCGCAGGATCGCGATCTTGCCTTCCGGCGTGAACGAGACTTCCTTGTCGCGGCCCTCCATGCGCTCCTGTATCCAGAGCTTCTGCTCCGGATGGTAGATGTGCATGTACTCGACGCCGATGGTACTGCAATAGGTGCGGCGCAGGATCGCCAGAATTTCGCGTAGCGTCGCCTGCTCAAGCCCGAGCATGTTGTTGATGAAGAGCACGCGGTCCATGTCGGCCTCGGTGAAGCCGTAGGACGCGGGATCGAGTTCGGGATGGGGCTTCGGCGCCTCGAGGCCGAGCGGATCGAGGTTGGCGATGAGATGGCCGCGGATGCGATATGCGCGGATCATCATCACCGCGCGGATGGCGTTCAGCGTCTCTTCGTGGACCGCGGCGCCGTTCGCCGCCGCCTTCGCCGCCGCCTTCGCGGCATGACCGTCGGGACCAAGCACGCCGGCCTCGTCGAGAAGATCGAAGCCGTTGATCCGCCGCCACGAGGGGCCTTTCTGCTCGCGCTCGATGGTGCCGAAGTCGTCACCGAGCCCGGCGAAGAACTGCCGCCAGCTCTCGTCGACCGATTGCGGGTCGCGAAGATACGCAAGATAGAGCTGCTCGATGAAACCGCCGTTCCCACCGTACAGGAACGATGTGACGTCCAGCTGCCTTGTCATATGCGGAATGCGCCGCGCCTTCCGGCCGGCGTCCTTCTCTGTCAACGTCCAGGCGGCGCGACTTGGCGCCGGCGGACTACGATGTCACCCCTGCATGACCTTCAGCATGGTCTCGCCGAGCGAGGCCGGGGAATCCGCGACGACGATGCCGGCGCTGCGCATCGCCTCGATCTTGTCCTCGGCGCCGCCCTTGCCGCCGGCGACGATGGCGCCCGCGTGTCCCATGCGGCGGCCCTTCGGCGCAGTGCGGCCGGCGATGAAGCCGACGACCGGCTTCTTGCGCCGCGCGCTGCGCAGGAACGCCGCCGCGTCTTCCTCCGCCGAGCCGCCGATCTCGCCGATCATGATCATGCCCTCGGTGGCATCGTCGCGGAGAAACATTTCCAAACAGTCAATAAAGTTCGTGCCGTTCACCGGGTCGCCGCCGATGCCGACGCAGGTCGACTGACCGAGGCGAACGGCCGTGGTCTGCGCCACCGCCTCGTAGGTGAGCGTGCCGGAGCGCGAGACGATGCCGATCTTGCCCGGCAGATGGATATGGCCCGGCATGATGCCGATCTTGCAGGCGCCCGGCGTGATGACGCCGGGGCAGTTGGGGCCGATAAGACGCGACTTCGAGCCCGCCATCGCCCGCTTCACCCGCACCATGTCGACCACCGGGATGCCCTCGGTGATGCAGATGATGAGATCGATGCCGGCGTCGACCGCCTCGAGAATGGCGTCGGCCGCATAGGGCGGCGGCACGTAGATCACCGAGGCGTCGGCCTTGGTCGCAGCGGCGGCTTCCGCCACCGTATCGAACACCGGCAGGTCGAGATGGGTCTCGCCGCCTTTGCCGGGGGTCACGCCGCCCACCATCTTGGTGCCATAGGCGATCGCCTGCTCGGAATGGAAGGTGCCCTGGGTTCCGGTGAAGCCCTGGCAGATCACCCGGGTCGAGGCATCGACTAGGATCGACATTACGCGGCCTCCCGCACTGCACGCACAATCTTGTCGGCGGCGTCAGCCAGGCTGTCGGCCGAAGTGATGGGCAAGCCGCTCTCGGCGAGAAGCTTCTTGCCCTGCGCGACGTTGGTGCCCTCAAGGCGAACCACGAGCGGCACGTGCAGCGACACCTCGCGGGCCGCCGCGATCACGCCTTCGGCGATCACGTCGCAGCGCATGATGCCGCCGAAGATATTGACCAGGATGCCTTCGACATTGGCATCGGAGAGGATGATCTTGAACGCGGTGGTGACCCGCTCACGCGTCGCGCCGCCGCCGACGTCGAGGAAGTTCGCCGGCGTCGCGCCATAGAGCTTGATGATGTCCATGGTCGCCATGGCGAGGCCGGCGCCGTTCACCATGCAGCCGATGTTGCCGTCGAGCTTGATGTAGTTGAGGCCGTGCTTGGCGGCCTCGAGCTCGGACGGATCTTCCTCGTCCGGGTCGCGCAGCTCCTCAACCGCACGCTGGCGGAACAGCGCGTTGTCGTCGAAGCCAACCTTGGCGTCGAGCGCCAGCACTTCGCCCTGTTTCGTCACCGCCAGCGGATTGATTTCCGCCACCGACATGTCGAGACCGACGAAGGCGGCGTAAAGCCCCTCGACGAACTTCACCGCGGCGGCGTGCTCGCGGCCCTTGAGCCCGAGGGCGAAGGCGACGCGCCGGGCGTAGAAGGGCTGCATGCCGACGGCGGGATCGATGGCGAGGCGGAAGATCTTGTCCGGCTCGCGCGCCGCCACCTCCTCGATCTCCATGCCGCCCTCAGTCGAGGCGATCACGGTGATGCGGCCGGTGGCGCGATCGATCAGGAGGCCGAGGTAGAGCTCGCGGGCGATGTCGCAACCGTCCTCGACATAGACGCGGCGGACGACGCGGCCGGCCGGACCGGTTTGCGGCGTCACCAGGGTCATGCCAAGAATTTGCTCGGAAAGCGATTTTACCTCGTCGATCGAGCGGGCGAGCTTGACGCCGCCGCCTTTGCCGCGACCGCCGGCGTGGATTTGCGCCTTGACGACCCAGACCGGGCCGCCGAGTTGGCGGGCGCCGGCGACGGCTTCCTCGGGGGTATAGGCGACTTGGCCGCGAAGCACGTTGACCCCATAGCGAGAGAGCAACTGCTTCGCCTGATATTCATGAATGTTCATTGCGTCTTCTTGATGATCATGGCTGGCGGTAACTAACGCTCAACTCAGCCCGAGCGGCCGGGCGACCGCGATCGGGCAGTTATAGCACCCCGGGTTCGGGGCGCAACCCGAAATGCCGTTATTTTCCCGCGAGATTCGGCGCAATTTTTAGGCAGGCGTCGATCAGGCCGCGAACCGCGCCGACGGAAGCGTCGAACGCCGCCTTCTCGTCGCCATCGAGCGCGATCTCCATCACCCGCTCGACGCCGCCGGCGCCGATCACCACCGGCACGCCGACATAGATGTCCTTCACGCCGTACTGGCCCGAAAGATAGGCGGCACAAGGCAAAACCCGTTTCTTGTCGGCGAGATAGCTTTCCGCCATGCGGATCGCCGAGGACGCCGGCGCGTAGAAGGCGGAGCCGGTCTTGAGCAGGCCGACGATCTCGGCGCCGCCGTTGCGGGTGCGGGTCACGATCTCGTCGACCTTGGCCTGGGAAATCCAGCCCATGCGGATGAGGTCGGGCAGCGGCACGCCGGCGACCGTGGAATAGCGCGCGAGCGGCACCATGCTGTCGCCGTGGCCGCCGAGCACGAAAGCCGAGACGTCCTCGACCGAAACGTTCATCGCATCGGCCAGGAAATAGCGGAAGCGGCCGGAATCCAGCACCCCGGCCATGCCGACCACCTTGTTGGCCGGCAGGCCGCAAGCCTGGCGCAGCACCCAGACCATGGCGTCGAGCGGGTTGGTGATGCAGATGACGAAGGCGTTCGGCGCGTACTTGGCGATGCCCTGACCGACCGATTGCATGACCTTGATGTTGGTGCCGAGCAGATCGTCGCGGCTCATGCCGGGCTTGCGGGCGATGCCGGCGGTCACGATGATGACGTCGGCGTCGGCGATGTCGGCATAGTCGTTGGCGCCCTTGAGACGCGCCGTGAAGCCCTCGATCGGGCCGGCTTCCGCAATATCCAGCGACTTGCCCTGGGGCAGGCCTTCGACAATGTCGAACAAGACGACGTCGCCAAGCCCCTTCAGGACCGCGAGATGGGCCAGGGTGCCGCCGATATTGCCGCCGCCGATCAGTGCGATTTTGCTCCGCGCCATGAATTTTCTCCCGAACACAAGCCTGCGAACCAGGCCCCGATGGATGTCGCGCGGTGTAACGCCAATCGCGGCAAAGAGCAAGGGCCGCGGAAAAACCGCCCACGCCGTCGCAAAAGCCGCCGCGCGGGCGCCGTACTTCCGGCTCCGGGCTTGCGCGGCGCCGGAGGCGGGGCTTTACTAGCGGCGCATCGGATCAGCCGCAAACAGGGAGAATGCCATGAGCAAGGACATCGGCCATTTTATCGGCGGCAAGCGGGTTGCCGGGCAAAGTGGCCGGTTCGGCGAGGTCTTCAACCCGACCACCGGCGAGGCCGCCGGCCGGGTCGCCTTCGCCAGCAAGGCGGAAATGGACGCCGCCGTCGCAAATTCGCTCGAGGCGTTTCCGGCCTGGGCCGCAACCTCGCCCGTGCAGCGCGCCCGCGTCATGTTCAGATATAAGGAGTTGATCGAACAGAACATGGACGCGCTCGCGCGCATGATCTCGGACGAGCACGGCAAGGTATTGAGCGACGCCAAGGGCTCGGTCCAGCGCGGCCTCGAAGTGGTGGAATTCGCCTGCGGCATCCCGCATTTCATGAAGGGCGACTTCTCGGAAGGCGTATCGCGCGGCATCGACATGTATTCGCTGCGCCAGCCCTTGGGCGTCGTCGCCGGCATCACGCCGTTCAACTTCCCGGCCATGGTACCGATGTGGATGTACGCCGTCGCCATCGCCTGCGGCAACACCTTCATCCTCAAGCCCTCGGAGAAGGACCCTTCCTGCCCGATGCGCCTGGCCGAGCTGATGCTGGAGGCAGGCGCGCCGGCCGGCGTGCTGAATTGCGTCAACGGCGACAAGGAAGCGGTGGACGCGATCCTCGACGACCCCCGCATCCAGGCGGTGAGCTTCGTCGGCTCGACCCCGATCGCCCGCCACATCTACGCCACCGCCGCCGCCCGCGGCAAGCGGGTGCAGGCCATGGGCGGCGCCAAGAACCACATGATCGTCATGCCGGATGCCGATCTTGACCAGGCGGTCGACGCGCTGATGGGCGCGGGCTACGGCTCGGCCGGCGAGCGGTGCATGGCGGTATCGGTCGCGGTGCCGGTCGGCGACAAGACCGCCGCGGCGCTGGTCGAACGGCTGACGCCGCGGGTGCGGGCGCTGAAAGTCGGCCCCTCAACGGCGCCGGAATCCGAAATGGGGCCGCTGGTGACGCGCCAGCACCTCGACAAGGTCCGCGGCTATGTCGAGATCGGCGTCAAGGAGGGGGCCGAGCTCGTGGTCGATGGCCGCGATCTCTCGCTCCAGGGTTACGAGAGCGGTTATTTCATGGGCGGCTGCCTGTTCGATCGCGTCACGCCCGGGATGCGCATCTACGCCGAGGAGATATTCGGCCCGGTGCTCTCGGTGGTGCGGGCGAAGAACTTCGAGGAGGCCTTGCGGCTGCCGAGCGATCACGAGTTCGGCAACGGCGTCGCGGTGTTCACCCGCGACGGCGACACGGCGCGGGAATTCGCCAGCCGCGTGCAGGTCGGAATGGTCGGGGTCAACGTGCCGATCCCGGTGCCGCTTGCTTTCCACAGCTTCGGCGGCTGGAAGAACTCGGCCTATGGCGACACCAACCAGTACGGTACCGAGGGAGTCAAGTTCTACACCAAGATCAAGACCGTGACCTCGCGCTGGCCGACCGGGCTCCGGAGCGGCGCCGAGTTCGCCATGCCGATCCTGAAATAGCGCCGCCGCCAAACGACGCCCAAACAACGCCCCAAACAATGCGAAGTCCGGAAACGGCGCGGGCCCCAGAATCGCCGGGGCCCGCGTTTTTTTCCGCCCTGGCCCAAGAATCGCCGGGGCCCGGGTTTTTGCCGGCGCGCGTTCAGGCGGTCGGCGCCGTCGCCGCGAGCGAGGGCCGCTTGGCGAAGGTCTCGAACCAGGCGGCGAGCTTCGGCCGCCCGTGGCGCCAGGCATCGTCGGGGAAGCGGAAGTCGAGATAGCCGACGGCGCAGGCGACCGCGATGGTGCCGATGTTGACCCCTTCGAGCTTGTCCGCCATGGCCTCCAGCGCGTCGAGCGTCTGGCTCATCGAGCGCTTGTAGAGGCCGAGCTGGGCCTCCGATTGCAGCGCCGCGGGGCGCAGGCTTTCCTGGCGGCGCGGCACCGCCGCGTCGAGAATGCCGTCGGCCATGGCCTGCAATTTCAGCGCCCGGAAGCGCGCCGGCCCGCTCGCCGGAAAGAGCTTCGGGCCGGGGTGATCGGTGGCGTCGAGATATTCGGCGATCACCGGGCTGTCGAACAGCACCTCGCCGTCGTCGAGCACCAGGGCCGGGATGCGCTGCAGCGGATTGATCTTGCCGTAGGCGGCGTCGCCCCGCGGATCGGTCGGGACGAGGTCGAGCGCGATGCCGCATTCCTGGGCGATTACGCGGACCTTGCGGGCATAGGGCGAGGCCGGCGAATGATAGAGCTTCATTGCTTGATTCTTTCTTTAATGGGATCGAAGGGTGATTGGGGGGTGAGGGGGACGCGCCCGCGAACCTCTAGAAACGGTCCTTGCGGGCGCGGGTTTCGGCGAAGACCGCGACCGCGTCGGCGCCTTCGAGATGAAGCGTGCGCCGCAGGTCGGGACTGTCCGGCCTGAGGAAGGGGTTGGTCGCCCGTTCCTCGGCCAGGGTCGAGGGCACCGTCGGCAGGCCTTGCGCGCGCCGCTTGGCGATCGCCTCGGCGCGGGCCTTCAACGCCGCGTTGCCGGGCTCGACGGTGAGCGCGAAGCGGGCATTGGCGGCGGTATATTCATGAGCGCAATAGACCCGGGTATCGTCGGGGAGCGCCGCTAGCTTGCTCAGGCTCGCCCACATTTGCGCCGGCGTGCCCTCGAACAGCCGGCCGCAGCCGAGCGCGAACAGCGTGTCGCCGCAAAACAACGCCGCGGCATCCGGAAACCAATAGGCGATATGGCCCCGCGTATGCCCCGGCACGTCGAAGACCTTGGCCTCGAAGCCGCCGAAGCGATAGCTGTCGCCCTCGCCGACCGCGACGTCGATGCCCGGAATGCGGGCGGCATCGGCGCGCGGACCGACGATGGTGCAGCCGGTTTTCCGCTTCAGCTCCAGATTGCCGCCGACATGGTCGCCATGGTGATGGGTGTTCAGGATATGGCTGAGGCGCCAGCCTTCCGTGTCGAGTTGCGCCACCACCGGATCGACCACGGCGGGATCGACGACGCCGGTGGCTCCGGTTTGCGGATCGTGGATCAGATAGACGTAATTGTCGTTCAGAACCGGAATCTGGCGGATCTGAAGCTTGCTGTTCGCCGGCGTGTCCATGGCGGAAGCATAGCATCGCGGCGAAAAGTGCCAACCCGCTTCGCGCCGCACGGGCCGTGCGCGGCGGCAAAAGCCCCGCCGCTTGCCGCGCCAAGACGGCGGCCTTCGTGCTAAGCTTCGCCGATGCGGCCCGACGTCACCGATCTGCACGAATTCTACGGCACCCCGCTCGGCCAGCGCATGCGCCGCGCCCTGCTCCGGCGCATCCGCGAGATCTGGCCGAACCTCGCCGGGCAGCGTCTGCTCGGCCTCGGCTATGCGGTGCCCTATTTCCGCCCCTTCAGCGAGGAAACCGAGCGCGTGCTGGCGCTGATGCCGGCGAGCCAGGGGGTGATGCATTGGCCGCGCGAGGGGCCGAACCTCACGGCGCTGGTCGACGAAACCGAACTGCCGCTCGCCGATTACTCGATCGATCGCGTGCTTCTGGTGCATTGCCTCGAAACCGCGGAGCCGAGCGGCCCGCTGCTGCGCGAAATCTGGCGCGTTCTGGCGCCGGGCGGGCGGATTCTCGTCGTGGTGCCGAACCGCAGCGGGCTTTGGACCCGTTTCGAGCACACCCCCTTCGGCCAGGGCCGGCCCTATTCCCAGAGCCAGCTGTCGCGGCTGCTGCGCGACAACGATTTCTCGCCGCTGCTTTCGGCAAGCGCCGTGTTTCTGCCGCCGAGCCACCGGCGCACCCTGTTGCGCATGGCGCCGGCCTTTGAGCGCTTCGGCCGCCGCTGGGGCAACCGCGTCGCCGGCGTCATCTTGGCCGAGGCGGTCAAGCAGGTTTACGCGGTGACGCCGCTCGCCGCCCAGCGCCGCCGCCGCCGCCGGCTGATGCCGGCGATTCGGCCGGTGCCCGCGACCCGCGGCCGGATCGAGAGCTAACTGAGCGAACCGGAGATCCCATGAGCGCGCGCGACATCCAGGCTTTGACCTTCGACGTCTTCGGCACCGTCGTCGATTGGCGCGGCAGCATTATCCGCGCCGGCGAAGCGCTCGGCCGCGAGCTTGGTCGCGAGACCGACTGGCCCGGCCTCGCCGATGCCTGGCGCGCGCTCTACCAGCCGGCCATGGCCAAGGTGCGCGAGCGCAGCCGGCCGTGGACCCGGCTCGACGATCTGCACCGCGAGAACCTGATCGCTATTCTCCCCCGCTTCGGCCTTAGCGATCTCGACCAGGCCGCGATAGAGCGGCTGAACCGCGCCTGGCACGCGCTCGATCCCTGGCCGGACGCGGTCGCGGGCCTGACCCGGCTCAAGCGGCGGTTCATCCTGTCGACGCTCTCGAACGGCGACGTCGCGATTCAGGTCCGCATCGCGCGCCATGGCGGCCTGCCGTGGGATTTCGCCTTCGGCGCCGAGCTCGCGCAAAGCTTCAAGCCCGATCCCAAGGTCTATCGCAAGGCCGCCCAACTGCTCGGCCTCAGGCCCGAGCAATGCCTGATGGTGGCGGCGCATCCCGCCGATCTCGACGCGGCGCGGACGCAAGGCTTCGGCACCGCCTATGTCCACCGGCCGCTCGAATACGGCGCTGCGCGGGCTCGGCCGATGCCGCAGACCGATTTCGATTACGCGGTCGAAAGCTTCACCGAACTGGCCGACAGGCTCGGCTGCTAGCGCGCGACGATTTTGGGGCGGCTCGATCCGAGATCATATCGGTGCGCTAGGCGCCCGGCTTGCCGTTCTTGCGCAGCAAAAAGACGCTCTGCTCGGCGAGAAGATTGGCGAACAGCCCGCTTGAGCCGAGCAGGCCCTTCTGGCCGTAGCCGTCGACCGAAAAGCGGTTCTCCACCGTGATGCCGAGATCGCCGCACAGCGAGACGAAATCCTTGATGGTGCAGAAATGGCTGTTTGGGGTCTCGAACCAAGGCTGGCTGATGGCCGCGGTGAGCGGCATGCGGCCGTGCCACAGCAGGCTCAAGCGCACCTTCCAATAGCCGAAATTGGGGAACGACACGATGGCGTGCCGGCCGATGCGCAACAGCTCGAGCAGCACCTCGCGCGGGTTGCGCGTCGCCTGCAGCGTCTGGCTCAGGATGACGAAGTCGAAGGCGCCGCTCGGATAGTTGCGGAGATCGGTGTCGGCATCGCCCTGGATCACCGCGAGGCCGCGGGCGACGCAGGCGTTCACGCCGTCCTGGCCGATCTCGATGCCGCGGGCGTCGACCGCCTTGTTCTTGGCCAGATATTCGAGCAGCGCGCCGTCGCCACAGCCGACGTCGAGCACGCGGCTGCCCGGCGTCACCATGCCGGCGATCAGCAGAAGATCGACGCGGATATCGCCGGCCCGGGCGGCGCCGCTGCTGCGCGATGTCGCGGCCACTAGGGTCTCTTCAACCCGCGATGCTCCGCGGCACCGTTGAGAAAGCCGGAGAGAGTGTTGAACAACTCGGGCTCGTCGAGCAGGAAGGCGTCGTGGCCCTTGTCGGTCTCGATCTCGACGAAGCTGACGTTGGCGGCGACGGCATTCAAGGCATGGACGATGGTGCGGCTTTCCGACGTCGGGAACAGCCAGTCCGAGGTGAAGCTGACGACGCAGAAACGGGTCGGCGTGTCGATGAAGGCGTTGGCGAGCTTGCCGTCGTGCTCGGCGGCGAGGTCGAAATAGTCCATCGCGCGCGTGATGTAGAGATAGGAATTGGCGTCGAAGCGATCGACGAAGGTGCTGCCCTGGTGGTGGAGGTAGCTTTCCACCTCGAATTCCGGCAATTGCGGCCCGAGCCGATAGGTGACGTGATCGCCGCCGCGCAGCGAGCGCCCGAACTTGCGGTGCAGCGCCGCCTCCGAGAGATAGGTGATATGGGCGGCCATGCGCGCGACCGCGAGCCCGGCGCGCGGCACCGTGCCCTCCTCCAGATAATTGCCGTGGCGCCAGCTGGGGTCGGCCATGATCGCCTGGCGGCCGACCTCGTGGAAGGCGATGTTCTGCGCCGAATGGCGCGCGGCGGCGGCGATCGGCACCGCCGCGAAGACGCGCTGCGGATAGCTCGCCGCCCATTGCAGCACCTGCATGCCGCCCATGGAGCCGCCGAGGACGCAGAACAGGTCCGCAATGCCGAGATGATCGAGCAGCATCGCCTGCGCCCGCACCATGTCGCCGATGGTGACCACCGGAAACGTCAGGCCATAGGTCCGGCCGGTGGCGGGATCGACCTCCTTCGGCCCGGTGGTTCCCATGCAGCTCGCCAGAACGTTGGAACAAATGACGAAAAAGCGGTCGGTGTCGATCACCTTGCCAGGCCCGACCATGAGCGACCACCAGCCGGGCTTGCCGGTGAGCGGATGGCGGGAGGCGGCGTACTGATCGCCGGTCAGGGCATGGCAGACGAGAATAGCGTTGCGCCGCTCGGCGTCGAGCCGGCCATAGGTTTCATAGGCGATCGTGATCGGCCCGAGCTCGACGCCGCAGTCGAGACGCAGAGTTCCGAGGGTCACCGATTTTCCCGCTGCCGGCACCGTGGCTGCGTGCTTCAATTCGCCCATGGCGGTGAGCCGCCTCAATTGCCGCAAAAAGCAAGCAGATTGCTAGGATCGGGGCCGGGTCCTGTCAACGTTTTCTTTGCTTTTGGCAGAAGCCCGCACTAGTAATATGGCCTTGCCAATAGCGACCCGGATTTCCCACCCATGACCGCTGGACCGGACGGCCTCGACGCCTTGCGCCGCGAGATCGACGCACTGGATGATCGCATGCACGACCTCTTGATGGCGCGGGCGGAAGTCGTCGAGCGTATCTTCGCCGTGAAAAACAACCAGGGAAGCGGCAAAATCTACCCCGGCCGGGAGGCGCGGATCCTGCGCCGGCTTCTCGCCCGCCACCACGGCCGCCTGCCAAAGCCGGTGATCGCCCGCGTCTGGCGCGAGCTCTTGAGCGCCTTCGGCCGCATGCAACAGCCCTTCGCGGTCGCCGTGCTGGCGCCCGAGCGCTCGGTCAGCTATTGGGACCTGGCGCGGGGCCATTTCGGCTCGTCGACGCCGACCACGCTGCACCGCTCGGCGCAAAACGTCTTGAGTGCGGTGATGGAGACGCCGGGCCTGATCGGTGTCCTGCCGGTACCGCAAGAGGACGAAACCGATCCCTGGTGGCCGAAGCTGGTCGGCGACATGCCGCTGCCCCGCGTTGTCACCAAGCTGCCCTTCGTCGCCGAAAGCACGGGCGGGCCGGAGAACATCTCCGCTTTCGCCGTCGCTATGATGGAGCCGGAAGCCTCGGGCGATGATGGCAGCCTGATCGCGCTCTCGCTCAAGGACCCGATCAGCCGCATGCGGCTCAACGAGCTGCTGCAGCAGGCCGGACTGGCCGGCAAGCATGTGGCGAGCTCCGGCGAATGGCACCTGATCGAGGTCGAGGGCTTCATCGCCAAGGACGACGCCAAGCTTGCCAATCTTGTCAAACGCGCCGCCGGCGTGATCCAACAGGTCGCCGCGATCGGCGCCTTTCCGGCGCCCATCCCGGCCGCGCCCCCAGCGCCGGCGACCGCGCCGGCGCCGTAACCGTCGGGCAGCGCAAGCGAGCAAGGATTTTCCCATGAGCCAGCCCCAACCGCAGGCCGGGATTCTCGATATCGTCCCCTACAAGGGCGGCGAATCCAAGGTCGCCGGCGTCAACCGGATCGTCAAGCTGTCCTCGAACGAATCGCCCTTGGGGCCGAGCCCGAAGGCGATCGCGGCCTACCGCGAACTGGCCGAGCGGCTGCATCGCTATCCCGACGGCGCCTCGACCGAGCTGCGCCGGGCGATCGGCGCCGCCCACGGCCTTGACCCCGAGCGCATCGTCTGCGGCAACGGCTCGGACGATCTGATCGGGCTTCTCGCCCAAGCCTATGCCGGCCAGGGCGACGAGGTGCTCTATAGCGCGCACGGCTTTCTCATGTACCCGATCTCGGCCCGCGCCCAAGGCGCCCAGCCGGTCGCCGCGCCGGAAACCGAGTTCCGCGCCGATGTCGACCAGCTGCTGGCGCGGGTCACGGAGCGGACGCGGATTCTGTTCCTCGCCAACCCGAACAACCCGACCGGAACCTACCTGCCGGCGGCGGAGGTGGCGCGGTTGCGGGCGGAACTGCCGGAGCACGTGCTGCTCGTGATCGACGCCGCCTATGCGGAATACGTCGCGAACGAAGACTACAACCCCGGCATCGAGCTGGTCGACGCTGGCAAGAACACCGTGATGACCCGCACCTTCTCGAAGATCTACGGGCTGGCGGCGCTCCGCGTCGGCTGGGCCTATGGCCCGGAAGAGGTCGTCGCGGTGCTGAACCGCATTCGCGGCGCCTTCAACGTCAATGCCGCCGCCGCCGCCGCCGCGGTCGCCGCGCTGGCCGACCGCGCCCATATCGAAACCGCGCAGCGCCACAACGCGCGCTGGCTGCCCTGGCTCACGCAAGAGGTCGAGAAACTCGGCCTGAAGGTGGTGCCGAGCGTCGGCAATTTCATTCTGATCCGCTTCGCCTCGGCGCAAGCGGCGGCCAAGGCCGACGCCGCGCTGCAGCAGCGGGGCGTGATCCTGCGCGCCATGGGCGCCTACGGCCTGCCCGATTGCCTACGCGCCACCGTCGGCACCGAGGCGGAAAACCGCATCCTGATCGAGGCACTGCGGGACGGCCCGCGATGACCGCGAAGCCGCTCTACGGCAAGCTCGCGGTCATCGGCATCGGGCTGATCGGTTCCTCGATCCTGCGCGCGGCGCGGCGGCACAACCTCGCCGCCGCCATCGTCGGCGCCGATCGCTCCGCCGCGGCGCGCAAGCGCGTCGCCGCGCTCGGCCTCGTGGATCAGCTGTTCGCCGATCCGGCCGCCGCGGCGAAGGACGCCGACCTCGTCATCCTCGCGGCGCCGGTCGGCGCCTATGGCGAGATCGCCGCCCGCATCGCGCGCCATCTCAAGCCGGGCGCGACCTTGACCGACGTTGGCTCGGTCAAGCAGGCGGTGATCCGCGACGTCGGGCCGAGCGTGCCGGCCGGCGTCCATTTCATCCCCGGCCATCCGGTCGCCGGCACCGAGCGGTCCGGACCCGACGCCGGCTTCGCCGAGCTGTTCGAGCACCGCTGGTGCATCCTGACCCCGCCGCCGGGATCGGACGCCCACGCCTTGCGGCGGCTCAAGGCCTTCTGGCAGGGGATGGGTGCCCGCGTCGAGGTGATGGAAGCGCGGCACCATGACCTGGTGCTCGCCATCACCAGCCACGTGCCGCATCTCATCGCCTACAACATCGTCGCCACCGCCGACGATCTCGCCGCCGTCACCAAATCGGAGGTGATCAAATATTCCGCCGGCGGCTTCCGCGACTTCACCCGCATTGCGGCCTCCGATCCGGTGATGTGGCGCGACGTGTTCCTGAACAACCGCGAGGCGGTGCTGGAAATGCTCGGCCGCTTCGTCGAGGACCTCACGGCCCTGCAGCGGGCGATCCGCTGGGGCGAGGGCCAGACCCTGTTCGATCTTTTCACCCGCACGCGGGCGATCCGCCGCGCCATCATCGAAGCCGGCCAGGAAGTGGCGACACCCGACTTCGGCCGCGGCGCGCCCGAGACCGCGAACAAGACCGCGGCCAAGGCGGCACGGAAAAAGACCGCGAACAAGACGCCGAGAAAGGGCCCGGCCAAGGCCGCAGCCGAAACAGCGGCGGGAAAAGCCGCGAGCGCGACCCGGCCGGCGCGCCGCTCTAGGGCGACGGCGTCTTCGGCGAAGGCGCCACCGAAACCGCCGCCGGCGCGCCCGACGGCGACGTCAGCGCCGCGAGGGAGGGCAACGAAGCCAAGGCCACCGGCCCGGCGTAAAGCCGCCCGTTCTCGGCGGTAAGCGGCACCCGCAGCTCGCGCTCGCCGTTCTTGCCGGGTTTCGCCAGCAGCCCGAGCACGATCTTCGCGCGGACGCCATTGATCGGCTGCAGCTCGCCGGCCGCGACCAGCGCATCGATCGCCTGGTCGAAACCGCCGACCTCGGTCACGAAAGCGGCCTCGGGACGCATGTCCTGGTCGAGCGCCACGGTGCCGGACCCGGAAATCTTGAGCTCGCCCCAATCGAGATCGAAGTGATTGATCTTGAGCGTGCCGCCATCCTGGCGCCAGGCGGCGAGATCCTGGAAACCGGTCGGCAGCGGCGGCGGCACCGTCGCCTCGAGCGCGAAGTTCTTCACCCCGCGCCCGAGCAGGCCGCCGCTTCCCGCCGGCAAGGTTACGTTCTTGGCGAACAGCGCGATTTCAACGCTGCCGGCCGGCCGCCCCGGGCTCTGGCCGTCGTTGCGGCGGCCGTGCGCCTGTGCCTCGCCGATATCAAGGACCGCCCCGCCGGCCATGGAAATTTCCGCCCCGGTGAGGATCGAATCCAGCGCCGCGATCTTGAGGTTGTCGCCGATCAGAGCGCTCGCCTTGGCGTCCTTGGCGGTAACGTCGAAGCTCTGATGCAAGGCGCCAACGCCGAGGGTGAAGCGCTGAGTCTTGCCGAAATCGACGATGACATGGCGGAGATTCCACGGCTCGGCGAAGACCAGGAGCTTCGGCACCGACCATGTCCAGCCCGCAGCGGGTTTGGCGATCTGCAGCCGATCGATGGTGAGAACCAGGGTCGAGGGAAAGCCCGTGACCTTATAGCCCGCGGTCGAGACCCGGTAGCCGGCCGCGTTCCTGGCGGCGATCCATGCGCCGAGATCGGCCTTCACCGTCCGCGCCATGGCGAACCAGAACACGCAATAGCCGGCGATGAAGGTCAGGAGAGCGACGATCAGAAGGGCATAACGCACGTGGTAGCGCATGTCGGTTCCTTACCCGCCGAGATAGGACTTTAGAGCGGCGCCCGCGACGGCGTCCGGACGGCGGGACACCATCTGGGCCTCGTGGCCTCGTCGAGAGATCCGCGTCGGTCGATCGAGCGCCGCCGCTGACCTTGCAATCATCCGCAGGAGAAAATCAATTCTTTCCCGATTCCAGACGCGACCGCGGGCCGGTCGCCGGTCGCGCGCCGCAGCGATGGCCAGGCCGCGCTGGAGGCAAGCGGCAGGTGGGCGGCCAGGAAGCGCATCGAAGTTTTTCCTATCCCTTTGATTTGTTGAAACAAGCGAATACTTTGCGGGTCCTGGCGCGGGAGCGCCGGTTCAGGCAAAAAGCATAGACCCGCCGCGGAAGGCAGCCGCATAGGATCCGGCCCACGACCAAGAGCCCGCCAAATTCCGCTTCGGCTTTGGCGCCCTCACGGGACAATATTTAGAATTACTACAATAACTACATTGTATAAGTATTTGTTTACCGACTCATATTTTAATTCGAAAGCCCGAGGGGCCTCGCGACTACCAGCTACGATTTGAACCGCGATCGCCCGCTCGCCGCAAGCCGCGTTGGGTTTTTGTGAGGCAACACGATGTTTGGCGTTCTGAAGGCTCGGTTGTTTGGATATTCCGCAGATCGTCGGTCGGGACATGCGGCGCTTTTGGACATGCGGGAACAGCTCGCCGCTATCGACCGGTCCCTGGCGGTGATCGAATGCGATCTCGACGGTCGGATCCGGAGCGCCAACGAGAATTTTCTGCGCGCGTTCGGCTATCGCTGGGACGAAGTCGAAGGTCAGCATCACGACATGTTCGTCGATGCCGCCGAGCGGCAGAGCGACGCCCACCGCGCCTTGTGGGCCAAACTTGAGCGCGGCGAATGCGACGCCGGCCAATACAGGCGGATCGGCAAGGATGGCCGCGAAGTTTGGCTGCAAGCGAGCTACAACCCGATTCCAGGCGGCGCCGGCCGGCCGCGCAAAGTGGTGCAATACGCCACCGACGTTACGGCGGCGGCGGCGCGACGCGCCGATTTGGAGGGCCAACTGGCCGCGATCGGCAAGGCGCAGGCGGTAATCGAGTTCACCCTCGATGGCAAGGTGCTCACGGCCAACAAGAACTTTTTGACCCTTTTCGGCTACACGCTCGACGAGATCCGCGGTCAGCATCACGGCATGTTCGTCGATC